>JBGSOU010000221.1:0-5525 GCA_041739025.1 Hyphomonas sp. | reverse complement strand
CCGGCGAAAGCCGTTGCCGCACCAGCTTCCACGGGAGAGCGCCCCGTCGCGCCGTCCGTCCGCCGCATCGCAGCCGAAGCGAATGTTGCGCCCGCAGAAATTCCCGGTACCGGCCGCGATGGCCGCGCCACCAAAGCCGATGCGCTCGCCTATGTGAACCAGCCGAAAGTCCCCGCAATGCCCGATACCCAGGCCCGCCCACCCCGCGAAACCGGTCCGCGTGAAGAACGTGTACGGATGACGCGCCTGCGTCAGACCATCGCCCGCCGTCTCAAGGAAGCCCAGGACACGGCCGCGATGCTGACGACGTTCAACGACGTCGACATGTCCGCCGTGATGGACCTGCGCAAGAAACATCAGGACGCTTTTGTTGCGCGCCACGGCATCAAGCTTGGTTTCATGAGCTTCTTCGTCAAGGCCGTGACCAGCGCGCTGAAGGAAGTGCCCGCCGTCAACGCCGAGATCGACGGTCAGGACCTGATCTACAAGAACTTCTACGACATCGGCGTCGCGGTTGGCACCGACAAGGGCCTCGTGGTTCCGGTTGTGCGGGGCACGGATGAAATGTCGCTCGCCGACATCGAGAAGGCGATTGCCGCGCTCGGCAAGAAGGCCCGCGACGGCGCCCTGACGATCGGCGACCTGCAGGGCGGCACGTTCACCATCTCGAATGGTGGCATCTAGGGCTCGCTGATGTCGACCCCGATCCTCAACCCGCCGCAATCCGGCGTGCTGGGCATGCACCGCATCGAGGACCGGCCGATCGTGCGCAATGGCCAGATCGTGATCCGTCCGATGATGTATCTCGCGCTCAGCTATGACCACCGCATCGTCGACGGCAAGGAAGCGGTGACCTTCCTCGTGCGCGTCAAGGAAGCGCTGGAAGATCCGGACCGGATGCTGCTGGAAGTCTAGGACGGGGCCCAATCCCGCCGCACAATCCCGGACGCTAGAGCTTCGCGGCGATCCAGCCACGCATCATCGCGGCCTGGAACACCGGGGCAGGCGGGGTAAAGCCCGCGGCCTTGATCAGGCCTTCCAGCTGCGATGGTCCGTGTACGCCGAAATCGCGGCCGAAACTGTTCACCCAGTTGGCGCGCATCTCTTCCGGCACGCCGCTCTCGCGCAGGAGGCCGAGCCAAAGGTCCAGCGTTTCCGGAAACCTGGGCGCCTGCCGGTCGGCGCAGAGATCGAGATTGAACAAAAGGCCGCCGGGCTTCAGGCGCGCCGCGATATCCGCAAAGAAGGACTGGCGCGCGCCGGTCTCCGTCAGGAAATGCGAGACGAGCAAGCTGGTGGCGGCGTCGTGTGCATCCAACGGCGTCCCCGAAACATACTCCGCCAGGAAGGTGCAGCGCTCTGCAAAGCCTTCCGCCTCGGCATGGCGCCGGGCGACAGTCAGCATGGGGGCGGACGGGTCGATGAGGGTGAAGTGCCAGCCCGGAAAGCGCGGCGCCAGATAGCGCGCTTCGGCGCCTGTCCCTGCGCCGGCCATCAGGATCCGTGCGTTGTCGGGCAGGCCGGTGAATGCGGTTTGAACCAGCAAGTGTGCTGCCTGCAGGATCGGGCGCAGGGCGATGAACTGGTCATCATACACTTCGGCGCGCGCCGCGTCGAAATGCAGGGGAATATCGGAAGCGGGTCGGGTCATGCGGGGATCTCAAAATGTAATAATATTACAATTAAACCGCTTTCTATCCGCTCCGCAAGGCGTGATCTCTCCGGCCGGTTTTTAAGCTTGAATAATCCGGGTTTGTGCCGACTTTAGCAGGCAGCGATCACACCGGTTCCGAGCAAAGGATGTTGCCATGGCCGATCCAACCTACACGCCCCCCAAAGTCTGGACCTGGGACAAGGAAAGCGGTGGGCGTTTTGCCGCCATCAACCGTCCCATCGCCGGGCCGACGCATGACAAGGACCTGCCGGTCGGCAAGCACCCGCTGCAGCTCTATTCGCTCGGCACGCCGAATGGCGTGAAGGTCACGATCCTGCTCGAGGAACTCCTCGCCAAGGGCCATACGGGCGCTGAGTATGACGCCTGGCTGATCAACATCATGGATGGCGCGCAGTTCTCGTCGGGCTTTGTTTCTGCCAACCCGAACTCCAAGATCCCGGCGCTGATGGACCATTCGGTCAGTCCGCCGCAGCGCGTGTTCGAATCGGCCTCGATCCTGCTCTATCTCGCCGAGAAGTTCGGTGAGTTTCTGCCGAAAGACCCGCGAAAGCGGACCGAAGCGATGTCCTGGCTGTTCTGGCAGATGGGCTCCACGCCGATCCTCGGCGGCGGGTTCGGCCATTTCTACGCTTACGCGCCCGAGAAATACGAGTACCCGATCAACCGCTATGCGATGGAAGTGAAGCGCCAGCTTGACGTGCTCGACCGCCATCTGGCGGAGAACGAATACATGGCGGGCGACGAATACTCGATCGCCGACATGGCGATCTGGCCCTGGTATGGCGCGGTCGTGCTCGGCGTCGTCTATGGCGCGGGCGAGTTCCTCGCGGTCCATGAATACAAGAACGTCCTGCGCTGGACCAAGCAGATCGGCGAACGCCCGGCGGTGAAACGCGGCCGGATGGTCAACTCGACCAATGGCAAGCCGGAGAACCAGCTGCGCGAACGCCACGATGCCAGCGACTTCGACACGCGCACGCAGGACAAACTCGAAGCCCAGCCGGGATCCTGACCCTGTTCGGGCTGTTCGGAAAAAAGCTGCCGCCATTCGATCCGGCAGAAGGCAACGCTTTCGCGGCTCAAGGCCTGCGCCTGATCGAGACCGGTCAGGGCGCGGCGCTGGGCAATCTGTATGCGGATCTGCCGCCGGCCGACCGGATCCATTTCATCGATGGGCTGGGCCAGTTGTCCGAAATCCGCATGCCTTTGCCGACGGTTGCGCAGCATCCGGCGCTGGCGGCGGTCGAGGGCGGTCTGCACTATGTCTGGGCTCACCGGCTGCGCGGCTTCGCTGTCGCCGACCATACCAGCCAGCAGCAGGTGCGCGACATGATCGAGATGGCCGCCAAAGCCGATGAGGTGCTGGAAGCGGCGGCTGCGGCAACCCCCGGTGATAGCGCGGTACATGCGTTCCGGATCCGCAACCGGATGCTGGCCTCGGCGGGTGAGGACGGCCTCGGCGTCTTGGAGCGCGACCTGCACCAGACGGGCGAAGCCAACGTGTTGGCCGAACTGGCGCGGCTGAACTACTGGGCGCCGAAATGGTATGGCAGCGTCGAGGAGATGCATGCGCGGGCCGACGAAATGACGGCTGATCCGCCGAACGCGGCCTTCCTCGCCCTGAAGGCGCGCGCCTTCATCGAAGAATGGCTTTACGAAACCGGCATGAATGACGAACCGGGCGCGGCGGCAGCGATGAAGGCCAGGGCGGCGACACCTGCGTTCAAGACGGCTCTGGCGGCGCTGGACGACCGGTTCCACGCATTGGCAGGTTCTGGCCCGGCCTTGAGCCCTGCCGAGGCGCATTTCGCCCGCAACCAGTTCGCGTTCCTGTTCACCGCCTTCATCAACAAGGACCGCGTGGCCCGTCATCTGGCAGAGTTGCACCACCCCGCGGCGACGCCTTGGGGCTACATGGCCGATCCGGACCGCATCCCGGGCTTCCTCGCGCGTTTGCGCAAGGAATGTGGCCTGCCGCGCCGCTGAGCGGTCCGTGCGGCGACACACCTCGTTCCTTGCGCCGCGCGCGGCAGCCATATAGGGGGCGGTCGAAAGTACACCGGAGGCCGCCATGACGACCTATGTTTCCGACCCGCGCCAGCATACGGCCGAGACCGCCAGCAGCATGGCGGAGGTTCGCTACGAGATTGACCGGATCGACCGCCTGCTGGTCGAGATCCTCGCCGAGCGCCAGTCCTTCATGGACGCCGCCGCCCGGATCAAGGGCGACCGGGGCGTCGTGCACGACCGCGCCCGCATCGAGGATGTGGTGAACAAGGTGAAGGCGGAATGCCCGAAACACGGCCTGTCGCCTGCGATTGCCGAGCCGGTCTGGCGGACGATGATCGACCGCTGCATCGCCTATGAGTTCGAAAGCTACGATTCCCTGCGGTTGCGCGACGCCGTCAAATCATAAATCGCCCGCGCGGCCGCTTCCAGTGTCTCGCCCAGGGCGTCCTTGACGTCTCCCAGCACCACGGCGGCGTGCGCCGGGCTCGGCGGCGTCTCAGAGCGTCCCGCCTTTTCCGCCCTTTCGCATGCAGCGGCGAGTTTCAGGGCGCCGATGCCGAGACTTGCGCCTTTCAGCGTGTGCGCCGCGTCGGACCAGTCGCGCGCCTCCAGCCTCGGATCAAGCAGGCGCGACCAGAGCTGGGCCTGGTGCTGGAAGATTTCGATCACCTCGATGCCGAGATCGGTGTCGCCGCTGGTCATGGCGGAGAGATGATCCAGATCCAGGACGGGTAGGGAAGGGCGCGGCTCGGTCATCCGGGGGTCTCCTGTGCCCCGGAACCCTGCGCGAGGCCCATTAGCATCCTGTTAATGATGGGAATGGCGCAAAAATTTCACGATTTATCGATTGTCGAAAAGCTTCAATTCTGGTACCAGACGCGCGTGGACGGAGCATTTTCGTTTCACGCTGATTTCCGGGGACGGGACGATGACCAACCTTCTGATCATGATCCGCAACGTGGTTCTGGCGACGATCCTTGCCTGGATTGGTCTCGAATTCACGCCGAACACGCCGGAAAAAGACGACAAGCCGGCCGAGAAATCGTCGATCCTGGCCGTCTTCAACTGAAGAATCCTGCAAAGCCTTAATCTCTCCTCGTGCAATCTGCGCTCGCGGCAACCCGCGAGGCGCGTTATACGTTGAGCATGACTGAAGCATCTTCCGCGCGCCCATCGGGCCGGGACGACTTCGTGCGTCACCAGGCGTCTCAGAATTTCGAGATGGCGCAGCACGGTGGCGGATGGATGGTCGCGGTGTCGTTCATCGTCGCCCTGCTCTGGCTCGCAGGCGTTGCACTGGGATTCCTTGGCCTCGGCGGACTGGCGCTCGCGGAAACGGTTTCGCCGCTGCTGCTCGCGGCGGGCGGAATCGGCGCCGTCATCCCGGCTTTTCTCATCATCATGGCCGGGTTCATGGGCCGGTCGAGCCGACGGGCCGCCGCTGCCAATGCGCTGGTGCTCGAGGCCACCTCGCGTCTGATGGCGCCCGCCCGCGAAGCCGGCACGGAAGGCATCGCCTTTGCCGAGCAGATGAAACAGGCCGCCGCCGAAGTCGACCAGGCGATGGGGCATGCCCTGATCGCCATGAAGGCGATGGCCGGGGAAATCGGCGACGAACGGCTCAGGCTGGAATCGGTATCTTACGCCACGTCGGACAATGCCCGCGATCTCGCGACCCGTCTGGCCGCCGAGCGTCAGGCGCTTAAGGCGCTGGCGCGGGAACTGCGCAGCCAGATCAGCACGATGAGCGAAGCCATCCCGCGCCAGGCCCAGATGATGGTCTCGGCGGCGCGCCAGGCCAGTGAGGAAGTCGGCCGGGCCGATACCGCCCTCGAGAACC
>JBGSOU010000173.1:0-5649 GCA_041739025.1 Hyphomonas sp. | reverse complement strand
CGCCCACCAATCCCATCTCGATCGCGATGTCGGCGACCAGCAGCTCCGCAATGCGGCGCGCTTCGGCGACCACTTCCGGACCGATGCCGTCACCGGGCAGGAGGAGGAGCGTGCGTTTCATGCGAGGTATCCGTTGCTATGGCTCAGCGGGTAATTTCCGATCAGGGCTGAACGCCCTGTCGCGACGTGCCCAGCAGGCCTTCGCTGCGGGCCTTTTCTGCATCGTCTTCCTTGGCCCAGTCTTCGACCGTGCGGCAGTCCTGTTTCGGGAACTTCGAGCCGGTCACTTCAATGGAGCGGCATTCCTTGCGCTCGTTGGCAGCGAGTTCCTTCGGCGTGCCGGCGCAGGCGCCAAGCGCCATCAGCAGGACGGCAGAAATTGCGAGTGTGCGTGTCATGGGTATCTCCATAGCGATGTACCGGACCCGCTATCGGACACGGCGGAACGAGGCAAGCCTTACATCGTGGCAGGATTGCCGTCCTGCTTCGAGTTGTCATAGAGGCCGACATTGCGCGCGCGGTCTTCCTCATCCCGGATGGCCCATTGTTTCGCCGTGAGGCATTCGCGCTTGATGATGTTGGAGCCGGGCATCGGCGCCGCCCGGCATTCCTTTTCAACGCCTTCTTCTTCGGCGGACAGCTGGGCCGGACTGCCCGCACAGGCGGAAAGACAGGCGGCCAGAATGGCAGCAAAGATCGGGTATTTCATGGGTCTCTCCCCTCTGCGACAGACGCCATGGCTACCGGCCCGAAAACCCGTGGGCAAGGCAGAATTTGGCCTGAACTTGGCCGGGCAAAGTCAGATCGGCTCCGGCGCCGCCTCATAGAGACGCAGCGACCGGTCCGTAATCCCGAGCTGCGGAAAGAACGACCGCCAGGTCGCCATATGCGCCGCTGCGAAATGCGCCGTCAGCGCCGCGCGGCTCTCCCACCGCTCGGTAACGCGGATGAGGCTCGGATCCAGCACATCGACCGCATAGGCATAATCGATACAGCCAGATTCAGCGCGGCTCGCGCGGATCATCTGCTCCATCACGGGGCGCGCGGCTTCGAGATTTTCCGGCGGAATGCGGACACTGCCTTCTATGACGATCATGTCTGGGGTGTCTCCGGCTCTTCCGTCTGCGTGTCTGCGGGCTTCTCGGGAATCTTCACGCCGCGCACTTCCGGCTTCGTGCCGAACGGATCGGTGAGACAGGCCGCCAGACCGGACAGCATGATCAACGGCAGGATGAGACGGGCGGCGCGGGGCATGGGACGTATCTCCGGTTGCGGCCCGCTCGGATCAGCGGGCGGGTTCGAGCCAGGGGGTAGCAAGACGGCGCTGCGCCTCGAACGTGTCAATCTGCGGCGCCGCCGTCAGCGAGGCGCCGATCTCGTCGAGCCCCGCCATCAGGTTGGACTTGCGGCCGGGGTCGATCTCGAACCTGTGCACTTCGCCGTCCGGCGTCGTCACAGTCTGCGTCGCGAGGTCCACCGTGAACACGTGGTTGGCGCCGCCCGCTTCCTTCGCCAGCTTTTCGCACACGTCCACCGGCAAGCGGACCGGCAGGATGCCGTTCTTGTAGCAGTTGTTGTGGAAGATGTCGGCAAAGCTCGGCGCGATCACGCAGGTGATGCCCTGGTCCAGCAGCGCCCACGGCGCATGCTCGCGCGACGAGCCGCAGCCGAAATTCTCGCCCGCAATCAGGATCGATGCCTTCGCATAGGCTGGCTTGTTGAGCACGAAATCCGGGTTCGGCGATCCGTCTGCCTTGGTCTTCAGCTCATGGAACAGGCCGGTGGCGAGGCCCGTCCGGGTCGTCGTCTTCAGGAACTGTTTCGGGATGATCATGTCCGTGTCGACATTCGACATCGGCTTGCCCTTCTCGAGAAGGGGCGCGGCGGTTCCGGTGAGGGCAGTGAACGGGGTCATGGACGGCAGTTCTAAAGCCCATCTGCGAAAAGGGAAAGCGCAGCGCGCGAGATCAGGAGTTGACTTGGTAGCAGAATGCGCAATTTTTAATTGCAGCCATTCTGGATACCTGGCTGAGGAGGCATCACCCCATGCAGCTCCGTCTCGCGCTCACTTCAGCAGCCCTGATCCTTGCCGCCTGCGCCCATTCACCCCCGCCGGCACTCACCTGCGACCCCTATGCCGGAACCGAAGACCTGCTCGACCGCGCGGCGGGACACGTGATCGTTCTTGGAGAAATGCACGGCACCCATCAATCGCCCGAAGCCGTGCAGCAGATCGCCTGCGCCGCGCTGGCCCGCGGTGAAAGCGTGCGGATCGGACTGGAGGCCGTCTCGTCGCAAGGCGCGGCCCTCGACGCCGCACTCGACGGGACGTTCGACGAAGAGGCCGTGTTTCAGGCCGCGCCGCTCATGTGGACATCGCTCGACGGGCGCGGCACCGGCGCGGTCCTAGGCCTCCTGAAGCAGGTTGGCCGATGGCGCGCGGACGGCTTCGACGTTTCTGTCTTCGCGTTCGACGCGATGCTCAAGGGCCCGTTCAGCCCGGCCGCAAGAGATACTGCGATGGCGGAGACGGTTGATCTGGAGCTTACCGGCTTCGACGGCGTCGCCGTGCTCTTCACCGGAAGCTTTCACGCACAGAAACAGCCTTTCGACTATGCAGGCGAGACCATCACGCCGATGGCCAGCATGATCCGTATACGGCCGGTATTCAGCCTGCAAATGCATCACACGGGCGGCGAAGCCTGGGTCAACGCGGCGATCGAACAGGACGACGGCACCATCACCGAAAGCATCGGCCCCTTGAAGATGGGCGCCAATGGTCGGCCGGATGGGGTGGCACGGACGATTGAGCTGACCAGCGAGCTGCCGGACGCGTATGACGGATCGTACATGACCGGCCCGATCACCGCGTCACCGCCCGCCTTTCCCGGCAGGACGCTCGCGGATAGCGCGAACTAATCCGCTACGCCGGAAATGAACAGGGTGGGCACGTTCAGTGTGCCATCGCGAACGGTGAAGACCTGTGTGCCGGCCCGCCGGCCCGTGCGCACATCCGAGACATTGAAGCCCAGACCTGCGAGGCGCGCATGGGCGGCCTGGATATCGCCGACGCGCCAGGTGAGGCCCCAGAAACTGTCCGGCCCGGCCGCATCTTCGTCCTGGCTGAGGCGGTGGGCAATCTCGACCGTGAGGCCGCCGGTGCGGAAGAAGATGAGGCGCACGCCCCATTCCGGCGCCGAACGGTCGAGCGCGAGCCGCAGGCCGAGCTTCGCGCCATAGAGCGCCATCGCCCGGTCCGGGTTCGGTGTGTTGATGACGAGATGGTCCAGCGCATGGACATGGCCAAGCGGCACTTCCGCCGGCTCCAGCGCACCTTCCAGCGGCTCGACGAAGAACCAGCGGATCGACGCCGTATACTCCTGCGGCGTGCGGAAGCTACGCCACGCCCGGCGCGCCTCCCGGTTCATGTCTTCGCTGAACGCATCGTCAATGGCCGTCGGCGCGAGCGCAAGGCGCGACATCGCGCGATGATCCCCCGAGATATCCGTCGAGCGAAACGCGAGCGACTTGAGCCCGGGCCCCTCCTCCGTGATGCGCGCCCGCAAGTGTTCGGCGCTTGATCCGTGCCCGGAAGGTGCGACGAGTTCCAGCGCCGTATTGCCCAGCTGGAACAGCGCAGTGGCAACGCCCGTGTCACTGACCGCCCGCCAGTCCGGCGCGCGGCCGAGCAGGGCAGCATAGACCGCCGTGCCCGCTTCGATCTCGGGCGTCAGGATCACGATGTGATCGACGCCGTTGATCATGCTTTGACGCTCGCTTGCGGCAGACAGGTGTTGACGTCCTTGAAGCCGGGCAGCGCCTCGACGCGGGCGAGCCATTTGCGCACGTTCGGATAGGGCTGCAGGTCAATGCCGGCCTGCGGCGCGTAGGCGGCGATGCCGTAGAGATCGATATCGGCGATGGTGGCGGTTTTGCCGACCAGCCAGTCGCGGCCATCGAGCAGGCCGTTCAACTCCTTCAGGCCGCCCAGCGCGGACTGCAGGTTTGCCTCGGCGACCTGTTCGGGAAACTTGAAGAAGCCGAGCTTCAGCGCCCGCGTGCGATAGATGCCGGTGGTCAGCGTGCCGGCGCCCCAGAGCTGCCATTCGCGCGCGCGCAGCCGCTCGCCCCGGTCCTTGCCGCCGAACTTTCCGGTCTCGTCGGCGAGATAGTCGAGGATCACGGAGGACTGGCACAGGCAATAATCGGTCTGGCTGTCTTCCAGCACCGGCACCTGGCCGTAGCGGTTCTTGACGAGGAAGGCGTCTGCCTTGTGGGCCCCGGCGCGCAGGTCGACATGCTCATAGTCGAACGGCGTGTTGGTGAGGCGCAGCATCAGCGCCACTTTGTAAGTGGGGCCGGACGCAAAGATGCCGTGCAGGGTAAAACGGGCCATGATGTTTCCTCGGATGGTTTATCGCCCGCAGTTATCACCATGGCCGCGCGATTGGCGAGGCCTACAGCCCCTCAAACAACGCCGTAGACACATACCGCTCCGCAAAGCTCGCGAGGATCACGACAATCGTCTTGCCCGCCATGTCTGGCCGCTTGCCAAGTTGCACCGCCGCATGCGCCGCCGCGCCGGACGAGATGCCGCCCGGAATGCCTTCGATCTTTGCGAGCTTGCGGGCGGTCGCGATGGCGTCTTCGTTCGACACTTTCAGCACTTCGTCGATCAGGCTTGTATCCGCATTGGCCGGCACGAAACCGGCGCCGATGCCCTGGATCATGTGCGGCCCCGGCGCGCCGCCGGAGAGGACGGGCGAGGCCGACGGCTCGACCGCATACATCCGCAGCCCCGGCTTGCGCGGCTTCAGCACGCGGCCGCAGCCGGTGAAGGTTCCGCCTGTGCCGATGCCGGCGATGATGGCGTCAACCTTGCCGCCGGTATCGGCCCAGATTTCCTCGGCGGTCGTCTTCTCGTGGATCGCAGGGTTCGCCGGATTGTCGAACTGGCTGGGCATGACCGAACCGGGGATCGCGTCCAGCAACTCCTTCGCTTTCGCGATGGCGCCGCCCATCCCCTTCTCTTTCGGGGTCAGCTCCAGCTCGGCGCCGAGATAGGCCAGCATCTTGCGGCGCTCGATCGACATCGATTCCGGCATCGTCAGGATCAGGCGGTAGCCGCGCTGCGCCGCGACGAACGCGAGGCCGATGCCGGTATTGCCCGACGTCGGCTCGATCAGCGTCCCGCCCGGCTTCAGCTTGCCCTCGGCCTCGAGGCCCAGGATCATGGCGAGGCCGATCCGGTCTTTCACGCTGGCGAGCGGATTGAAGAATTCGAGCTTGAAGAGAAGGTCGGCGTGGGCGCCCTCGGCCTTTGCGAACTTTTCGGCCCGCACCAGCGGCGTTGACCCGATGGTTTCGAGGATCGAGCCATAGACGCGGCCGCGCGGGCCATCGAGCGTGACACCGCCTTCGAGTTTCACGGTTCCGGACATGCGTGTCTCCCTTCAGAGATGAACTTGAAGGGGGAATATCGGCGCGTGCGCGGGGATACGCAACCGATGGGCGTGTTTAGCTGGGCTGATCGATCCCGCCAGTCAGCCCTCCTGCCCGCAGGCGATCCGGGCCCGGCGGCGGCTAACCGATGACGCCGGTGATGGCGGCGCGGGCGGCGAGCTCGGGGCTCATCAGGTGGGTGCGGCC
>JBGSOU010000153.1:0-3199 GCA_041739025.1 Hyphomonas sp. | reverse complement strand
CGTCGGCCGGCCTGAGGCGCCGCCAGCGCGGGGCTCTAAAACGGGCTTGGGGGCGGCAGGTCAGCTCCGGCGCGCGTGGCCAGATCGCCCGCCTGACCATTGCGCCGGGTAGGACGATTTTGTTTCAGGCATTTGTGAGTTTCTCTGGCGCGGACGCGAAGATGCCAGCTTTTCCTCCTCTGAATTTGGACGTAAGCGATACGAGTTTTTACGTATGGCGGGCGTACGGCCTGATGAACGTTGCAGACGAGGCATTGCCGCAATGAAGCGCACAAAGGCCGCCGAGCGCCGAAAGCCGGTCAAGACCGATCTCATTGTGGGTGCGAATGTCCGCGCCTGTCGCCAGTCGCAAGGCTACACCCTGGCGGAAGCGGCTTCGGCACTCGGAATAAGCCACCAGCAGCTTCAGAAATACGAAACCGGGCACAACCGGATTTCAGCCGGCACGCTCGTGCAGCTCTCGAACTATCTGGGCGTGCCTCTGGAGGCGCTTTTCGAAGACCCTGCCATTGATAAGCCCTCTCCGAAGGATGAGCTCAGCCGGGCGCGCCAAAGGTGCCATAGCCTGATCGACCGGACCCTTTCGCTTGAAACCTTGTTGTCGATGGCCAAGGTCTTGCGCGCACTGCCTGGCGACTAAGCGCTACACAAAACTCTCCTGAGCGGGTGCCGCAATCTTGAGATGGGCGCGGCCCGCAGGAGCGGTCCCGGGCCTGGCGCGGCGCTGCACCATGGCCGGCCCGTGTTCTCGCGGCGAGAGATCCGAAACGGGCGGCGTTCACGGTCAGTGGGCCTTGGCCGCGTCCTGTCGCCGACGCCGCTGCCTCGGGACAAGGCGCGTGGGCGCCAACGTCGCAGAACGTCCGGGCTGTCCGGCGCCGCCGCTCTCACAAGGCTTCCCATGAGGTGAATTTGCTAACCTGTGTGGGTTAGAGTGAGTAGACGCATATTCACTTGCAGTGGCGCGGGGTCTTTGAATGCACCAGCAGCCTGAGTATCGCGGGACTGATCTGCAAAAGCCGGGCGGCTATGACGTGAGGCGCCTGTTCGCGGGCATTGAGCGTTTTGGCGATGCGACGGCGCTGATCTGCGAGGATGGATCAAGGGTTTCCTACGCTGCGCTTGCGGTGCTTGCCGATTCGGCAGCGCGTTTGATCGGAGGCACGCGGGCGCTCGTCAGCGCCGAAATGCAAAACGCGCTTGAGCCGATTGCATTCTACATCGGCGCACTGCGCGCGGGCCATGTCGTCATTCCAAATTCCGGAAACCACAGCCTACAGACTATCATGGCGACCTTTGCCCCGAACGCGGGCTATGCCAGCATCGGTGGCCATTGGACACTGACCCCGTTCAACTGCGATCAGGTCGACATGTCTGGCGACCTTGCGGTCCTTCTGTCGACGTCCGGGTCGACGGGCAGTCAGAAGCTGGTGCGACTGTCGCATCACAATCTCTACAGCAACGCACAGGCCATTTCCGAATACCTCGGACTTCGGCCGGGCGAGCGCGCCATAACGACGCTTCCGGCACACTATTCCTTCGGCCTTTCGATCCTGCATTCACATCTGCTCTTCGGGCATACGCTCGTGCTCAGCGAACGCTCGGTGTCCGAACCGGAGTTCTGGGAGGTTGTTGAGCGCGAATGTGTGACCAGTATTGCCGGCGTTCCGCATACCTATCATCTGATTGAGCTCGGCGGGTTCCTGGAGCGCGAGTACCCCTGTCTGAGATACCTCACCCAGGCGGGCGGAAAATTGCCGCCTGACCGGGCTCGCCTGTTCGCTCAGTGGGCGGAGCGGGCCGGAAAGCGCTTCTACATCATGTACGGCCAGACTGAGGCGGCGCCGCGGATTGCCTATCTGCCGCCGCGCGATGCTGCCGAACATGCCGACTGTATCGGCCTCGCCGTTCCGGGCGGCCGGCTTCGGATCGAGCCGGTCGACGAACTCGGCGATTTGCCCGCCGGCGCCGGTGAGCTCGTCTATCAGGGACCGAACGTGATGATGGGGTATGCCGTCTCGCGCGCCGACCTTGCCCGCCCGCAAGGGCCTGACGAAGTTCGCACCGGCGATATCGCGGTGCGCGACGCTAGCGGATATTACCGCATCATTGGCCGCCTGAGCCGCTTCGCCAAGCTGTTCGGCTTGAGAGTGAGTTTTGATGATATCGAGCAGCGCCTCGCCGCGGACGGCATCGCTGCAGCCGTCTCGGGTGATGACACGGGGATTGTGGTTGCGACACGCGAGGCGGGAAGCGCTGATCGCATCAGCCGCCGACTGGCGCAGGACCTTGCCCTCCCGGCCTCGCTCATCTTCGTCGCCGAAGTCAGCGAGATCCCGCGATTGGCCTCCGGCAAGACCGACTACCAGACCATCCGCAGTCTTCGCCGGGAAGCGCCGCCGGTGCCTGCCGCCTCGCTTTCGGCGGCGATTCGCCAGATCCTCGCCTGCGATACGGTTGACCTGGCGCTGAGTTTTGCAGAGCTTGGCGGCGACTCACTCAACTATGTCCAGATGGTCCTCACTCTGGAGGAGTTCCTGGGCTATGTGCCGGACAATTGGGAAAATACGCCGGTCCAGGTCCTGACGGCCTTGCCGCGAAAGGGAGATCGCAGCGAAGGGGCGGGGCAGGCGGCCGGCGCGCCGCTGTCGGTCCAGGCGCTGGATCTTTCAAGAACGATCGCAATCTTCCTGGCCCTGGCAACGCACACCTGTACGCAGGTCGGATTTCTGATCCCGTCAGACATCCTGTTTCTGTCCCGGATCGCCACGCCCACGCTGATCATCTTGTTCGGCGTGATGATCCCGCTGCTGTATGTTCAGCGGGCGGCAAACCTGGGGCCGCACGAGGCATTCCACGGCTACCTGACCAAAGCGCTTCAGTGCTATTTTCTATATGCGGTGAACGTCTTTGTCTTCTGGTTGATGACGCCGTCCGGCTGGTTCTTTGCGCTCGCGTCGCTCGCCTTTCTCGGCGCGATGCCGTACGCCCAGATTCTCGTCTTCTATACCTTGATGTTCCTGCTTTTGCCGGCCGTCCTGTTTGCGCTGAAGCGTGTGAACTTCTGGGTTCTGTTTTCTGTCTCGCTTGCCGTTCATGCCGCTTTCGTGCCTCTGAAGATGGTTCCGACGCCGCCCTCGCTCGCGGGTCAGCCCGTCCTGCAGCGGCTTCTGGATCTGCTCGTCGGCGCGGGCGCTGC
>JBGSOU010000146.1:0-1565 GCA_041739025.1 Hyphomonas sp. | reverse complement strand
GCAGCGGCCAGGCACAGCGAATCAAACCCGGCGCGAAAGCCCTGTGCGGGCTGCACCAGCGAGACACGGCCCTGATAGACGGTATCGGTCGTGGACGCCGTCATCCCGGCTCGACCCCGGCCAGGGTCAGGCGGGCGCGGCCGAGATCGGCAGTGTCCACAACCACCCGGCGCGGAAAGGCGCCAATATTGCCTTCGACGGCCGAGATATGCCGGTCGAGCACGAAATGGGGGATGCCTGCCTCGGCAAGCAAATGTTCGATATAAGACAGCTTTACCGGATCGTTGGTCCGGAACACCTCCTCCATCAGCCGGACGTGACCCGGAGGTTCATGTCCACCGACCGGGCGTCATAGGCTTCCGGCTTGTCCGGTTTGGACCCGGCACCCGTCACGATTTCCATCGTGTGGGTGGTCTTGCCCGCCGAGCCGCTGCTGCCGCCGAGCGGGAAGCCGATGCCGATCCCAACGCCCACTCCAGAATAGCCGCCCGAACCGGCGCTGCCGCCGATGCTGACCGAGGTTCCGCCGCCCGATCGGCCCGGATAGTCGGCGTCGGCACCTTCATGGGTGATCTGGAACCAGTCCTTTCCGTCGGCCAGCGTGATCTCGGACGCCCTCAGGAGCGCCATGTTGCGGGCGCGGACGGGGTCCTTGTCGGTATAGGACACGCGGTAGCGGCCAGTCTCGATCTGCTGCGAAAGATAGCCCTCCCCGCGCTCAGACCGGGCTGGACCATAGGACGGCGCCGTCGCGCAAGCGGCCAGCAAAGCGAGGGCGGGGATCAGCAGGGCGTGTTTCATGCGCCACATTTAGCGCAAATTGGACCGATGTGTCAGCCATTGACTCCAAAACACGCTTGATGGACGCCATTTCATGAAGTGAATACGTGCGGCTGGGTGCCACGTCGCCTTGGCTTGGCACTCACGTGGAATTACTTAACGCTCAAGAGCCGAACCCGGAGTGCCGCTTGACCCTCGCGCCCAAACCCAAAAGCAAGGCAGCGCTGGCCACTGTGCTCGACCGGATGCAGGCGCTTGTCGCCGGCGATCTGGAACAGGTGGAACGCCTGCTCGCCGAACGCGCCGCCAGCCCCGTCTCCATTATTCCCGACCTGTCAGGATACATCGTTGCGGCCGGCGGCAAGCGCCTGCGCCCATTGATCACGCTGATCGCCGCCAATGCGGTCGGCCAGTCCGGCGCCCCGACCCACGCCCTCGCTGCCGCCGTCGAGTTCATCCACACCGCGACCCTGCTGCATGATGATGTGGTCGACGAAAGCGAAATGCGCCGGGGCAAGCCAGCGGCGAAAAATGTCTGGGGCAACAAGGCGTCGATCCTTGTGGGCGACTTCCTGTTCGCCCGCGCGTTCAACCTGCTTGTCGAAACCAACAGCCTCGTGATCCTGAACCGGCTGGCGACCGCCTCGACGGTGATCGCCGAAGGCGAGGTGCGCCAGCTCGCCGCCATGGCCGCCCGCGACCTGCCGACCGAAGAGTATCTTGCCATCGTCGAAGCCAAGACCGGCGCCCTGTTTGAAGCCGCCGCCGAAACCGGCGCGCTGTCG
>JBGSOU010000132.1:0-2584 GCA_041739025.1 Hyphomonas sp. | reverse complement strand
CGTCACCGGCACGATGCGCGCGCTCGCGCAGCGCAAGGCGAAGGTCAACGTGGTCGGCCTGATCGGCCTCGTCGAGAACATGCCGGACGGCAACGCCATCCGCCCGGGCGACATTCTCCACTCCGCCTCCGGCCAGACCATCGAGGTGCAGAACACCGACGCCGAAGGCCGTCTCGTGCTGTGCGACGTGCTCTGGTACGCGCAGGAACATTTCAAGCCGAAAGCCATCGTCGACCTGGCGACCCTCACCGGCGCCATCGTCGTCTCGCTCGGCCATCACCATGCGGGCATGTTCACTGACAGCGACGACCTCGCCGCCGAACTGACAGCGGCTGGTCTCGCCGAAGGTGAGCGCGTGTGGCGCATGCCGCTCGGCGCCGAGTATGATGTGCAGATCAAGTCGAAGTTCGCCGACATGCGCAACATCGGCGGCCCGGCTGCGGGCTCGATCACGGCCGCGCAGTTCCTCAAGCGATTCGTCAAGGACGGTGTGAAATGGGCCCACCTTGATATCGCCGGCGTTGCATGGGTCGAAGGCGAGAAAGCCCCGACCGATCCAAGCTGGGCATCGGGTTACGGCCCGCGCCTGCTGAACAAGTGGATCATGGACAATTATGAGTGAGGCCATCCGGCCCGAATGGTGGTTCTACCACCTCTCGCGGACGGCGCTGGAGGTGGCAGCCCCGCCGCTGATGCAGAAATGTCTGGAGGCGGGATGGCGCGTGCTCGCCGTCTCGCCAGACCTGGAGCGGCTGGCGAAACTCGACGCCGCGCTCTGGACTTTCGACGACGCCTCCTTCCTGCCGCACGGCCAGGCCGAAGCGCCGGGTCTCGACGCCGCGCGCCAGCCGGTGCTTCTGTCCGCCAAGCTGAAGAACGCCAACCATGCCGATGCGCTGGTGCTGATGGACGGCACCGACGCGCCGGTCGAGGCGCCGTTCAAACGCTGCATGGTGATCTTCGAAGACGCCGACAAGGCTGCCCGTGCCCGGGCACGCGAACAGTTCAAGGCGGCAAAGGATTCCGGGTTGGTGACGCGTTATTTCCAGCAAACGTCAGCCGGCGGATGGAAAGAGGCGGGGGTTTAGCGCTTCTTTTGCCGATCATCACAATGCGCATCCCGGCGAAAGCCGGGATCCAGACCGGCGGTTGGCAAAATTGATCCCGGCTTTCGCCGAGATGCGCGGCGGAACGAGGTGGGGTCTGGGCGGGAGATGGGCACTCAGATGTCCGTTGGCCATCGCATGTGACGGCGGAAAAGGGCTTCACGCCTTCTTCACGAACTCCGACTTCAGGCCCATCGCGCCGATGCCGTCGATCTTGCAATCGATGTCGTGGTCGCCTTCGACGAGGCGGATGTTCTTCACCTTGGTGCCGCGTTTCACGACGAGGGATGAGCCCTTCACCTTCAGGTCCTTGATCACGGTGACGGTGTCGCCGTCGGCCAGCGGGTTGCCCACAGAATCCCGAATGACCTTCTCGCCCGCCGGCGCTGCAGGCGCCGCGGTCCATTCATGCCCGCATTCCGGGCAGATCAGCATCGCGCCGTCCTCATAGGTCAGCACGGATTCGCATTCGGGGCAGGGAGGAAGATCAGCCATGACCTTCGCCTAATCCGCGCCGCTTCGTTGTGCAAGCCGCCGCAACGTCATTCTGCAGCCCGGGCGGCGTCCTTGCGATAGTTCTTCGTCGCCATCAGCAGGCAAAAAATGCTGGCCACGTTGAACAGGAGGATCAGTTCCAGCGACCGGGCCAGCGGATGCGCCGCGCCCTGGCCAGCGAAATGATCTGACAGGATGCCCGCGATCCAGGGGCCGCAGCCGATGCCGATCAGGGTCAGGCAGAACAGCATGAAGGCGGAGGCGAAAGACCGCATGCGGAGCTTCACCAGTTCCTGAGAGGCCGTGTAGGCGACGCTGGCATAGATCAGGCCGATGAAGCTCGGCACCACGTTCCAGGCATAGGCGAGTTCCACGCTCGGCGCGCGCAGGAACATCCAGGCGAAAGGCAGGGCGATGGCCGCGCAGATCGCGATGATCAGCGGGCGCCAGCGCAGGTCCTTCTTCGACAGCGTGTCGCAGACCCGGCCCATCACCACCGCGCCGATGCTGCCGACCCCGCCGATCAGCACGCCCAGCGGGAGGGACACCTGGCCCGGCGAGAGGCCGTAGGTGCGCTGCAGGTGGCTGGAGGTGAACACGAGGAAAGCGTTCGCCGAAATGCAGATCAGGAGGCAGCCTGCCAGCAACCAGAGATAAGACGACTGGCCGAACACGAACTTCACGGTTTCCGCCAATGACGGCGCCGGGCCGTCATCCTTGCGCTGGTCGGCAAGCCCGCGCACCGGCTCCGGAATCGCGAAGCGAACCGTCAGGGCAAGGAGCAGTCCCGGAATGCCCGCGACGAAGAAGGCCGCGCGCCAGCCCCAGATTTCATAGACATACCCTCCCAGCGCAAAGCCGGCCATGATGCCGAGGCCGATGCCGCTGGTATAGACGCCCAGCGCGGTGGCGCGCTCCTGCGGCGGATAGAGGTCTGCGATCATCGATGTGGCCGGCGGCGTACCGCCGGCTTCGCCGACGCC
>JBGSOU010000093.1:0-1659 GCA_041739025.1 Hyphomonas sp. | reverse complement strand
CGGGCCGCGACAGCGCCTTGCCGGTCCTGTTCGAGATGGCAGACCGGGTGTCGCACCATTTGCGCGATGACGGCGAGTCGCGGGCCCGCCTTACAACCGAGCCGCTCCGGAAGGGCAAGGGCGCGCAGCGCAATCTTTCGGAAAACCGTCCGCCCGAAATCCTCTTCCCGCCGGAAGGCGCCGAGCTCTGGGCTGGCCCTGTCAATGGCAAGCCGGGCCGGCCTTTCGTGCTCGCCGGCCGCGGACAGGGCGCCCTCAGCTGGTACATCGACGGCGCCCCCACCGCGCGCGACGATGCCGGCTCGCCCATCTGGCAGCCTCGCCAACCCGGGTTCTATCAGGTTACGGCGGTTGATCCGGACGGCCGCTCGACGCGCGTGAGAGTCCGCGTACTGACTGAAAATCCGGCGTAACGGCACCGGTTCGGGTCACATGCGCGTGACAATTGCGCAATCACTGCCCGCGAGGCCTTTTTTCGGGAAGCTCAGGCGACTATTTCGCCGGGTGAGCATGGTAGTGTGCCCTGTTCCGAGTGTGAGAGCCCCGCGTGTCCATGAAACACCCCGCCTTCGTGATTGCCCTGACCGCTGGCCTGCTGGCGACCGGGCTCGCTTTCTTCTCCAATGCAGGGGCGGAGGACCGTCATCTGCAAGACCCGCCGGCCCGTGTGGCGACGGCGGTGTTCGCCGGCGGGTGCTTCTGGTGCGTTGAAGCGGATTTCGACAAGGTCGAAGGCGTGATCGAGACGGTCTCCGGCTATACCGGGGGAACGGTCGAAAAACCCACCTACAAACAGGTCACACGCGGCGATACCGGCCACTACGAAGCCGTGAAGGTGACGTATGACCCGTCGAAAGTCACGTATGACGAACTCGCGTCCTACTTCATCCGCCACATCGATCCGACCGACGCCAAAGGCCAGTTCTGTGACAAGGGCTCAAGCTACCGCTCGGCGATCTTCGTGTCCGGGCAGGGCGAGCGCCAATCGGCCGAGGCGACCCTGACGGACGCAGGCAAGCAGCTCGGCACGGAAGTCGCCACGCAGATCCTTCCGGCGGCCACTTTCTGGCCGGCTGAGGATTATCATCAGGATTACTACATCCGCAGCGCCGTGAAGTACGACTTCTACCGGTCAGCCTGCGGCCGCGACGCGCGCCTCGAGGAACTCTGGGGCAAGGCAGGCAAGGGCGCGTGAGCGCCGTTCCCGCCGGCCTCCCGTCGTCTCAATCCTTCGCAGGGCAGGGCGGCTCGGCAAATTCAGACTGTTTGACATAGAGCTCATCCCAAGCCGGCGTTCGCTCGGCCGGGGCATAATCAGACGCAACATACAGCTGGAACACGCGGGTGATCGGGCAACCATTGCTGCGCACGCCGAGCGGGATGCGGATCTGGCCAGCCGGTTCAAAACGTCCGAAATCGCTCCGCAGGCGCGGGCGCATGTAGGGATGCAGAGACGCCACCAGCACGGGGCCGTCCGGCACCGTCTCGAGCGGCACGCGCTCGGAGAAGCTCTTCGGACCTTGGTATCGCCGCCAGGAGATCAGCGGCACCGTCCGGGTCCGCCCGTAATAGTCCAGCCCGTGCCAGGCCTCCCGCTCATCGACGAGCACCGCCGCCGCCCCGACCCGGCCGGCTTCGGCGAACAGCGCGTCTGCGGCA
>JBGSOU010000044.1:0-4956 GCA_041739025.1 Hyphomonas sp. | reverse complement strand
GAACACGGGCCTTGCCGGACGCACGGTGCATGTCCGCTCGATCGTGCAGCGTTCGGACAAGTCCTGGCAGGTCAGCTGGAGCGAGGAGATGGGGCACGCCGGCCGGACCGAACGCGCAAACTATACGGGCCTGTTCACCGTAACCCATGCCCCGCCCCGCAGCGCCGACGAAATCTCGAAGAACCCGCTCGGCCTCTTCATCACCGAGTTCAGCTGGAGCCGTGACCAATGACCCGCGCCGCCATTCTCGCAATCTCCGCCCTGAGCCTCGCCGCCTGCGCGACGCCGCCCGCAGCCATCCCGCCGGAACCCCAGACCAGCGTGCGCGCCGAAGACACCGTGCCCGTGGCAGCCGAGCTTTCAGAACTCGTCGACGAGACCGTGCCCGAGTCGGCGCCTGCGCAGGAACCGGAACCCGTTCCCGAACCGCAATCTGAAGCGCCCCTCACCCCGGAGCCTGCTTCAATGAAGCCGGAGCGTGTCAGCGCGCCGCCGCAATCTCTGGCCGAGGTAAACCGGGCCGCGCGCCAGGGTGCCACAAACGCCGCCTATGAAGATGCAACGCTCGTCTATGCCTATGCGCCGGGCGCGCTCTATGAGCTCCAGACCTCGCCGTCCTATATCTCGACGATCCTGCTCGAGCCCGGCGAGACGGTGCTGGATATTGCAGCCGGCGATACCAATCGCTGGATGGTGTCGCAGACGCTGACCGGAACGGGCGAGACCGGGCGGACACTGATCATCGTCAAACCACTCGCCGCAAAGCTGAAGACCAATATCGTGCTCGCGACAGACCGGCGGGCCTACCTGATCGAAGCAGTCTCGGTGACAGGTGACACGTACACGGCGCAGGTTGCCTGGTCCTATCCGAAGCCTCCTGTACAGGAAGCACCGCCTCCGCCACCCCCTCCACCTCCCCCAGTCCTGAACTATAGCTATGACATCACGCCGCCCTGGCGAAAGGCGCCGGTCTGGACACCTGTCAGCGTCTGGGATGATGGCAAGAAGACCTGGATCGCGTTCAGTTCGAACGTCGCAGCCGCCGACATGCCGCCGCTGTTCGTGCGGACGGGGGAAGGCCTGGAACTCGTCAACTACCGCGTCGAGGGCCAGACCTATGTGGTCGACCGCCTGTTCGACCGCGCCGAGCTGCGCCTCGGCCAGAAAAAGCCCATCGTGGTACGCATCGACCGGAAGGAGGCGACCCGCCCATGACAAACGCAGCGCCCTCGCCCCAGCCCGCAAACCCCGTCGATATCCGCGCCCACCCGCCGTCGCCGAAACGCCTGTCGCGCCGTGTGCTGATGACCGGCGCCGGTGTATTCGGCACGATCGTGGTCTTTGCCGTACTGACCGGCCTGTCGGACCGCCCGGCAAATGCCGGTCCTGCGGCGTCCGATCCGCGCAGCGTCGCGGCGAGCCACGTGCCCGAAGCGCTGACCTCCAAACCAGCGAATTACTCCAAGACACTGGCGCTGCCCGCCCGGGACCCGAATGAGCCGCGTGACATGCTCTGGGGAGATGCCGGCCCGCCGGAAGGTTTCGGCCTGGAAGACGATCTCTACCTGCCTGAAGACAGCGGCTGGTCAGACATGCCGGAGGAGGAGGCCTATGGTGAACCCTATCGATCCGCGCCTCCCGCCCCGCGCGTCGAAACGCCGGTTCCGCTTTTCTTCGAGCAACGTCCGAAAGAAAGAATCGCTTCCATCAGCGCCGGTGCCACGACAGGCGAAGACCACCCCGCCGCCGGCGCCTATCGCCCGCCCGCCTCGCCCTATGAGCTGCAAGCCGGCACAGTGATCCCGGCAGCGCTCGTCACGGCAGTCAACTCTGATCTTCCGGGCAAGGTCATCGCGCAGGTCACGGCGCCGGTCTATGACAGCGTCACAGGTGATCATCTGCTGATCCCGCAGGGCGCGCGTCTCATCGGCACGTATGAAAGCGAAGTGCTCTATGGCGACACGCGGGTGTTCCTCGGCTGGGACCGGATCATCATGCCGAATGGCTGGTCGCTGGACCTCGGCGGAATGGCCGCGACGGATCCCAGCGGCGCCTCTGGCATCTCGGACAAAACCGACAATCACCTCGGCCGTCTCGGCGGGGCAATCGCCCTCTCAGCCGTGCTTAGCATCGTCGCCAACGAAGCCGAGAGTGACGACGACCAGGGGTTCACCCGCAGCCTCGGCGACGCCGCCGCCCAGGAAGCCGCACGCACGGGCGGCCGCATCGTCGACCGCGAACTCACCATCCGCCCTACCCTGCGTGTGCGCCCCGGCGCACCCGTCCGAGTACTGGTGACGACGGACCTGACGCTCAGTCCCTACACGGACTAATGTCAAGGGCCAAAGCAAAGGACCTCGAGACCCACCCGGATGAGCAGCGTACGCATTACCCGTAGCTGGCCAATCGCTATCCACCTTGACCGCCAGCAGGCGCCGTTCGATTATAAGACGCTAACTAAACTGGTTCAAAAATGCTTCCAAAGCTTGCAAATGCGATTGAGTAGGAAGCGGTGCCGTGCATGCCGATGACCGAACGGCGAACGCGGCTAAAGAAGCTCTCGGCTTGGTTGGTGCAGTCGCCGTCCATCGAGTAGACCTGCTTGTGGTTGATCCGCCTTATCGGGAAGTGACGGCCAGCTGAAGCCGGTGCGATGCTTCGACAGCATGAGCCGTTGGGCAGCGCGCTACGGCTTTGCGAATTTCGAAGAATAGACCTTCAAATCAGGGACGCATGATGTCGGCTATTCGGAGCTTGTAGTTCCAATTTTCGACGATCTTGCAACTTAAAATTTCCATTTCACCCGCATGGTCAACTCTGCCCATACGGAGCGCGCACCGGAAATGTCTGTGTTTGATGAGTCTCTTGCGAACGAAATCCTCAACGAAGGCGTCTTCGCTCTGCAGAAACAGGATGTTGTAGATCCTCGGACGATAAAATCGAAGGAAGCGGGAAATTACCTCATCAGCTTCGACGGCAGCCCCGTCTATATTGGTGAGGGAAAAAACCTTTCATCACGTCTTACCCAGCAGATTTCACCCAAGACCTCAACGTTCTTCAAGAACTTTCAAAACAACGCAGAGCATCCAGCCCGCGCAATAACCGACTTCGCCTTTCAAGTAGCCCCTACCCGTCTCGGCCGAAAGGAAATCGAAGACTTCGGGATCTCAAATTTGCTCACGGAACTGAACAAATTCCAGTTGGGTAAGAGAATACGAATCGAACGGGCAGAGCACTGCAAAAAATGGATTCAAGTCCAGTCTCGGGCGGAAGAGCTGATCAAATCAGCAGCAGACACGTGCATGGAACACCCAATGATCGAACTCAACGAAGCGATCAAAGTTGCACACCCTGGAATCTACATTGTTCAGCATTGCGATGATGGCATCATCTATGTAGGCGAAAGTTCGAACATCGGGACTCGCCTCAAGACCCACGGTTCTGCGACATACTTCTCTGCATTTCGAAGAAACCTTGCGACCACGGCGTTTGGTTATGAACTCGAAACCCGCGAAGGCAGGAAACGTTATCTGCCGGAACAGGCGGAGGCGGAGGTGAACGCGTATATGAGCAACTGCAGATTTGCGGCCATTGCGCTCTTCTTGGGTCGATATGAGATCGAAGAGTTGCTTATCGCGAAAATCAACCCGGTTCTCAATCGGAAGTCGCGCACAACGAAAGCGCCCGGTACGCCCGCCTACGCTTGATCGGATCTTCGAGATTTCTCATCGCCGCATTCCCGACTCGGTCATCTAGGTCACTTGAACTTATATAAAATTGGCGTGGCTGACTCTGCGATCGTCGCTGCGGACATTAGCAACTGCCCGCTGAGACCAACTCTGCGAAGAAACTTATCTGCTGCATCTGTTCGAGACTGGTGACCGCCGTGTTGGCGAGCTTCGGATTGGCAACTACGATCGCCAGGGCCTGCGCGCGCGAGATTGCAACGTTCAGCCTGTTCTTCGAGAACAGGAATTCTATCCCGCGCGGGCTCTCGGCGGCGTCTGACGTGCACATCGACAAGATGACGACCGGAGCTTCCTGCCCCTGGAACTTGTCCACGCTGCCGATCCGTGCCTTTGGACCAAGCGCCGCTTTGAGCTTGTTGACCTGGTAGTTGTAGGGCGCAACGAACAGGATGTCGTCCAGCGTGATCTTGCGTGGGCGGCCTTGCTTGTCGGGCCAGATCGGCGTTCCGATCAGCTCACGGGCGATTCGCCGGATCATCTCCACTTCCTCGTCGCTCGCCTGTGTATTTCCCTCATGCTCCACGGGCACGAAACAGATGCCTGACGCCTTGCGGACGATCGGGCCTTTCGCGTCCAGCACATGCGCCGCTGTTGCCGTGTCCGAGCCGAGGCGGCCATCATAGACCTGCCCGGAAATCACCCGGCACACATCCGGATGCATGCGGTAGGTCTTCGGCAGGAACACGCCGAGATCCGCCGGGATCGTCGCCTTCCCCTCAAGGAGATAGTCGAGAACGGACAGTCCGCTTTCCCCCGGGTGCGAGCCCTGGATGGGCTGCGAGAGCTGCATCTGGTCGCCCATCAGGACGATGTTCCTTGTCGCAGCGCTCATGCCGATCAGGTTTGCGATCGAGACCTGTCCTGCCTCATCGACGAACAGATAATCAAACTCTGCCCTGACTTTTGCATTCGCAAATGCCCAGGCCGTTCCACCAAGACAGAACGGTCCTGAGACGGTGAGATTCTTCACGTCCGCGAGTCTCTCGACGTCGCCTCGATCGAATAGCGCGTCGCCTGCATCTTTTTGTACTTTGGCCAAGCGAGCGTTGATCTTTTCGGCGGCTACCTGTTGATTGCCGTTGAGAATTGACCCTGGGAGGGCAGAAATTTCCACTGAGAACTGACCCATGTTTGAACCGGTCCCGAGCTTTGGCGAGCGGGGGACCATGGAGTGTTGGACATGGCATTATTGAGCGTTATCCGGCGG
>JBGSOU010000034.1:0-3957 GCA_041739025.1 Hyphomonas sp. | reverse complement strand
GCCAGGTTGGGGCACGGGCGGCCCGGATCGCATTGAGGAGGCGTTCGCCTGCTTCGGGCGTCGGCGGCGTTCCGGTGACCGTGACCCATTGGCCCGAAACCCTGACGTCGGCCCAGTCGGCGCCGGTACCTTCCACGACTTGCAGGGCCGCATTCCGGGCCACGGTTTCAACACTGTGAGGAGCAAAGCTCGTCCAGGCGATCAGCGTCAGCAAAGCCAGACCAAAGACTGGCAGCAATCCATACGGAACAAATGGCAAGCCACCGGCCGACGCGCGGCGAAACCGGCGCACCGTGCGCACGGCCGTCTGCGTCGAAACTGCCGAGTTCAAACTCATTCACCGTACCCTTCGCACAAGCGCAGCGCGAACGCGCCCCGCCGTGACCCCTGCGTTAAGTAAAGCCATAATAGAACACCAGCGGCAATACTTTGCGCCAGCCGGTTGTGAAGGTCGGTCAAACTGTCTCGTCTTCATGCGGTTCAGGCCATCAAGCGCGCGGGAAGTCGACTGAAATTGTTTGCTTTTGTCAGAACAGTTAGAATTCGGCGGGTTCAGGAGCGGAAAACATCCTGCCGCCGGCAAGCAGGTTTCGGATGTTGTTTGATTGCGATGCAAGTCTTTCCCGGTGTATTCAATACGAATACTCGCCTTTGAGGCGAGTATAGGCACTGATCCTCCGGCGCCGGATCTTTGCGCTTGCCGGACGGCGGCTCGCCAGACGACAAGAAGCGCGATGCAGTCTCCGATCAATCCTGGCAGCCCACTTGCGCGGCCCGAGCCTTTCGACCCCTTTGCGGCGGCCGGACACGCCACGCATCCGGCGTGTCTGTTGGGCGTGGGTGACGGGACCGGCCCGTACCCTGAGTTCTCGGCGATGGAGACGGAGCGGCTGGAGCGGATGTTGTCGGCGAAGCGCCGGGCAGAAATGGCCGCCTCGTTTGCGCTCCGGCGGCAGTTGATTGCGCAGATGACCGGATGCGCGTGCGCCGATGTGGTGATCAAAACTTTGCCGGAAGGCGCCCCCGTGCTGGTCCAGCCTGAAGGATGGGCCCTTTCACTGGCCAACAAGGCGGCGATGACGGTCGTTGCGCTCAGCAAGACCGCCCCTGCGATTGGGGTGGATGTGGAACGGGTCCGCGAGATCCGATGGCAGCCGATGCTCGACATGATCTGCGCCGATGGCGAGCGCGAGGCGTTCGCCCGCACCTATGCCGGTCATGCGGATGCACCCGAAGCCTTCTTCAGGCTCTGGACGCTGAAGGAAGCCGTGCTGAAGGCGACGCAACGCGGTTTTCGCGCAGGCGCGAAGGCGATCGCGGTTCCCGAAGCGCTGCTGGCCAGCTCGGGGCAGGGGCGGATCGTGGCATTTGGTGAACGCCACGATGTCTGGACGGTGCAGGTCGCCGGGGCTGTTGTCAGTCTGGCCGCTCAACTGCCCTAGGCGCGCCGGGCAAAGGCCAGCGAGATCGGATTGGCTTCATAGATCCGAAGTCCGTCACACCAGACAGATCCACGCGCCGTGGCAACGAGGCGGCCGGGGTCTTCCTGCAGGCTCAAAAGCTCAATGACGGTCGTCACTTCCCGCTTTTCCGGTGTCACCTGTCCCCGATAGGACCATTTCACGCGCTCACCCACAGCAGGCGTCTGGGCAACCGCGCCCTCAAGCCTTGCGGCACCGGCCTTGAGGAGGACAGCGCGCATCAGCAGCTGCTCAAGCGCATCCAGACCCAGTGACCCAGGCTGGACCGGGTCGTTGAAGAAGTGTGCCTTGAAATACCATGCGTACGGATCAACGGCCTGACGGCCGCGAATGAGGCCGAGGCCCGCCGGACCGCCTGAGGGGTCGAAATGATCCACACCGTCGAGCATCGCGAGCCGGCCCGTGGCAAGGCGCGGATCCCTTGGTGACAGGTCATGGCCTGATTTTGGCAGCGCGAGATAGCCACGGTCCGTTTCGCTGATCGGCAAACCCGCCTGGCGTACCAGCGCGGCAGCCGGGAAGAAACCGAACCGGGTCGTGAGATCCATCACCGGTTCGCCCGTCTTCAGCCGGGCCGATACCTCAAACGCGACGATCGTCATCGGGCCGACTTTCGAAAAGCTCGACAGCGTCGTCTCGACACAGATCGTGCCGTCCTGCGGGGCGATTTCGCGCAGGATCTTGCCGTCGCCCTCAAGGTTGCGGAACCGCTCGCCGCCCTCCAACGCAAACCCGCAATGGCTGGCCAGCCAGCCGCAGGGCTGGAGCACGATTTCATTGAGCACAGCGAAGGGCATGGCCCCGGAACGATTGTCGGCAAAGTACCACGCGTCCGGCGGAATGTCGTACTCCGCCTTGATGCTTGCGCCGACCTGCTGAACGCCGGGGCGGGTGGACACATCGGTGACGCGCGTCATCACATGGTAGGGCGGTTGCGGCAGACGGGGCACGCGCCCTTCGCGGTCAAACCGCTCATACATCGCCCCGAACGCCGCCGAGGGCGGTCCGCTCGCGCAATCCAGCAGCGCGGCTTCATCGCCCCGGCTTTCTTTCTGGGGCCCCACGCGCAGGGGCAGCGCGGCCTGACGCGGCGCGGCCCAGTTGCGGCGCAGCTGTATTCCGAAACGCGGGCAATAGAAAACCTTGCGGCCGTCCGAGCGCGCCAGCAGCGACGCAAAGATCCGCGGAGTCTCACCCGGGATCACTTCATCGATGAAGACTTCATAGGTGACGTCATGATCCTTGTCCGGAATGACTTGTCCCCGGCAGACGAACTTGGCCGTCTCGCCGGGCACCGGTTCGAACACGTAGCCGTCCCGCTCCTGCGTCAGGCCGATGGCGGCAGCGTAGAACTCGAGCGCCTGTACCGCAGCCTCGGCCATGAGTGTGCCCGGCATGCAGGGGTCGTTGTGGAAGTGGCCTTCGTAGAACCAGGCATCAACCGGCACGCGCGCGCGGGCGCAAAGATACCCGCGTTTCCACGGGCCGCCGGCGGGATCAAACACGGTGACGGCATCGAAGAAGGCGAGCTTGCCTGCCGGCAGATGCGGCGGGAAGGAGTGTGCGGCGCAAAGCTCGAACCCGGCGCCGAAACACCGGAAGGCGTCGCCCTGCCGGAACGCCGTGACGTCCGCTTCGCTGAAGGACCGTTTGGCACTGGCGCGCGAGACATCAATGCCGGCGATGTCCGCTGTCGGGGGCGGCGAAGTCGAGGCGTCCCACGCGACGCCTTTGCCGGAGGCAAGCTCGGCGTCGGTGAAGAAGCCGGCCTGGCCCTGGCGCACGGAGAATGCCGGGCGCGCGTTGGAGAGGCAGTCATACTGGAAGAAGAACATCCGCGTGCCCGCGAACGTCGCGTGCTGGGTGATCTCGATCTGGAATCGCAGCGTATCGCCGGCCATCGGCAAGCCGCCCTCGTGGAAGGTGATCTCGCATCCGAGGAGGCGATAGACCCGCTCGCTCTGGTTCTTGAGATCGGCGCCCATCCAGCCAATCAGCGTGAGGTCCGCCTGACCGCACTCGATCAGCGGTCCGGGCCGGACGCGGCCCTTGTGGGTATACCATTCGCCTGCGGACAAATCCGTCTCGGTCCAGATGACGCCCGCGCCTTCTTCACAGGCGGCGGCATCGATACCGGTGATCCGGTCCACCAGCAGAAGGGGCGGCGCCGGAAGTCGGACCTGGCGGATGTATTCGTCCTGACCGGCGAAGCGGTCGCCGAAGAAGGTGCTCATCAGACCGCGCGTGGAGGCCTCCACGGCCGGGCGTTGCCACGACTTGCCGGACGGCCTGCGCGGCGTCAGTGCAGTACGCCCTGACAGAACACCGGTGGGCGGCGGGGCGGAAGGCCTTGCATCTGGCGTTGGTCCCTCCGGGCCTGCCGGGAAAGGTACGGGTCCAGACGGCAGGGTAGAGGTCTGGACGGGCGCGTACTCCGGCGGCGGCAAAGGGGGCGCGGCGGGCAAGCCGCCGCTGG
>JBGSOU010000026.1:0-2901 GCA_041739025.1 Hyphomonas sp. | reverse complement strand
ACAAGGTCGGCTGCGGCGCGATCATCCGCACCCAGATGGGTAACGATGGACGCCTGGCGCAGTGGCGGCGGAAGCAGAGCCACGAGGCTAAGCGTCTCCGCCCGGAGCGCCTTGGTGTGGCGGATCAGGATGCAGGCCGATTCCTCGCCGAACAGGTCAAGAAACCGGACATAATCCGTATACGTCCATAGCACCTCGCCCATCCGGCCAAGCGCTTTCATCAACCCGCCGGGTGGCTCGCCGCCGAAGAGTTCGGTTGCGAGTTCACTGTCGCGGGCCCGGTCGGCCATCCATCGCAGGTGCGCGGCGGAACACGTGCTGCGGCCTGCGAGAATGGCTGCCGCGTGACGGCGCGCCGCCGGCAGTGCAAGGAATTCCGCGTGCGGCGACGGCCAGATGCGGGCGAGCACCGGTGCATGGAGTCCTGCGAGGAAGTCCAGCAACGGCGTAACAACCGGCGCCGAACGAAGATCGACAGCCGCCGGCAGGGTCATGGGCGTGCCCATGATCCACCTCCTTTCAAACCGCGCGCACAAAGGGGCGTGCCCGCGCGCGGCGTTGAACTGATTCAATGCGAGGTCAGGCGCCTACCGGCAAAAGCCCGGGGACGCGTGACGCGCTCCCCATAAGCATGGAGCGCAGGCATGTTCTGTATGCGACTGCTTCATGTGCGGCTCTTCAGGTGGTCCGTGCGCGGAGATGTTCCGGCTGGGACGCGGTGTATATTCGAAGCTGCGACACGTTGTCAAGCGAAGAAAGACCGGTTCAGTTTTGAGTCTGCGCCGGAGCGCCGAACCGTGTACGGAAGTCTTCGAGCGTCAGCACATAGTCATCGGCGTCGTGAAACGCTTCATCCGACAGGCCGGGCTGCTCATGCGCCTTGTACCAGGCCGCGTAGTCCGGCGTCTCGCGGCTGAGCTGGTCATAGTGGGTGGAATAGGTGGCGACCTTCAACACCGGCACGTCAGCGCCGAAGTCAAACGTCATCAGCCGCATCCAGCCGTCACCGATGCCGACCGGCCAGGCCGAATTCACCCCGGCGGCCTTCGCCGTCTGGCCGCGGTCCTGGTAGTCAGCGAGCACCTGCCAGACCTTGTTGCCCTTGGCATTCTCGTCCACGCGCCAAGCCTGGCCGTGCTGGTGGCCGCAGAGCACGAGGAAGATCTGGTCATTCTGGCTGATCAGCTTTTCCCAGACCATTTCAGGCGTGTTGTGCACCGGATCGACGGCGTTGCCGTCGATGATGGCGTTGGGAACCCGCAAGCCCTCCTTGCTGAGATAGTCGTGCGTCGAGACGATCGTCGGCAGGCCCTTGTGCGCCTCGATGACCGAGGCGGCCCAGGCGAGCGAAGCGTTCGGCGGATCAAACTGCAGGCCGATGTGCAGGAAGCGGTAGCCGCCCGCGTCGAAGACCTGCGCGCTGTCTGCGCCGCCATCATGCGAGGCAACATACCAGGGCTTGTCCTTGAAGAAAGCCGTTTCGGCGCCGAAGACGGAGCGGAAATTGTCGAGCCCGCCAGGATGCAGCACGCCGAGGGAGGTCAAGTCATCGGGATCGACCTCTGCCGGGGTCTTGGCGCGCGGCGGGAACTGGGAATCTGTCCACATCGCATCATAGTCATGGTTTCCCGGGACGACCGAAAACGGCGTCTTGCCGGCAATCAGCGAGAAGCCCTCATGGGCCTTGGGCATCTCGACGGTTTTCGTTTTTTCGGTCGGCGCAAAATGCGCGTCGAGAATCGGGTTCGCCACCTTGCGGAAACCGCGCGCGGCGTGGTCGGCGTCCATCTCCAGCGTCTGGTGCTGCCAGACATCGCCCAGCGACGACACAAACGCGATCTCACCGCCCTCGCTTTCCAGATTCTCCGCGATGTAGGTCATCTGTTCGAGAAACAGTTCACTGGCATCGAAGGGAAAGCCTTCGGCGGTCTGGTGGGTGAAATCGAGATAGTTCTGCGTGTCCGGAATGACGGCGATCGTGAAGGCAGTGTCGGCCGGCGCGGCCTCGGCTGCAGCCAGCGGCGCCGGATCGGCCGTCCGGTTGGCGCAGGCGCTGAGCAGGCCTGGCCCTGCCAGCAGGAGCGCCGCGCTGAAGAGACGGGCGGTGAGGAATGAACGTTTCATGAGGCTGTCTCCCGGATTGGCCGCAGCGGTTGCGTCGTCGCCTAGCGCGATTGGGTGACAGATTTTTTGGCCAGCGCCTCTACCGGGTTGGCAGGAACATCGAATCAAAACGCCCCGAAGCAGCGCTCCGGGGCGTTCAAATTGAAATCAGGCCATAGCCCGCAGAAGACCTAGTCTTCGGCAGCTTCCAGCTCGGCCGCGTGGCGGGCCTTGTCGGCGGCGCCTTTTGCGGACTCGTCCCGGTCAACCAGCTCAAGCACGGCGATCGGGGCATTGTCGCCCTGGCGGAAACCCGCCTTCAGGACGCGCGTATAGCCGCCATTGCGGTCCTTGTAGCGCTCGCCCATCACGGCGAACAGCTTGCGGACAGCGTCTTCATTGCGGACCGTCGACAGCGCCGAACGGCGCGCCGCGAGGTCACCCTTCTTGGCGAGGGTGACGAGCTTGTCCATGATCGGGGCCATTTCCTTCGCCTTCGGCAAGGTCGTGACGATCTGCTCGTGCTCGATCAGGCTGGCCGCCATGTTGGCGAACATCGCCTTGCGGTGCGACGAGGTTTTGTTGAGCTTGCGGTGTGCAATCTGGTGGCGCATGGCGTTGTTCCTTCCGAGGTGGTCAGGCCCCGGTCATATGTCGTGGGCTAGATGTGATCGTCGTATTTCTTGGCGAGGCCTTCGATGTCCTCAGGCGGCCAGTCCGGCACTTCCATGCCGAGATGCAGGCCCATGCCGGCGAGAACTTCCTTGATCTCGTTCAGCGACTTGCGGCCGAAGTTCG
>JBGSOU010000005.1:0-3369 GCA_041739025.1 Hyphomonas sp. | reverse complement strand
TGATGCAACGCGCGGAGCGCCGGGCGGCCGACGCCGAGGGCCGGGTTCCACGCACGCTGCATGAATCCGACTTCCTGCTCGGCGTAACGGACATCTCCCGGCTCGGCGCGCTTCGATTCAGGCGCCCGGCCGATGAAGACTTCCAGCGCCCGATCGGCGCGGGCGTGCCGGGATTCGTCAACCTCGGAAGGCTTCTGGAAAGCGCGGGGCGCATTGAGCGCGGTGACGAAACGGACGAAGATCTCGCCATGATCTTCGCGCCCGGCTCCTCACTCGGCGGTGCCAGGCCCAAGGCGTCGGTGATGGACGCGTCCGGGCGCCTTGCCATTGCAAAGTTTCCCAAGGACACCGACGCTTACAGCGTCGAGACGTGGGAGAGTATCGCGCTGACGCTGGCCGGGCGGGCGGGGATCGACGCGTCAGAACACGAATTGCAGCGGGTTGGAGATCGTCCGGTCCTGATTTCCTGGCGGTTTGACCGAGCGGGCGGCGCGCGCATCCCGTTCTTGTCGGCCATGTCGATGCTGCAAGCACGTGACGGCGAGCCTGCCAGCTATCCGGAGATTGTCGACGAGATTGCCCGGCACGGCGCGCAGGCCGGCGCCGATTCCGCTGAGCTCTTTCGGAGGATGGCCTTCAACATCCTGATCTCCAACGTTGATGATCACCTGCGCAATCATGGCTTTCTATGGCAAGGGCGGGAGGGCTGGAAACTGTCGCCCGCTTACGACCTCAACCCCATGCCGACCGACCTGAAAGCCCGCATTCTTTCGACCAATATCAGTCTCGATGAAGCGACCTGCTCGATCGATCTGGCCGTTGAACAGGCCGGCCTCTTCGGCATGTCGCAAGCTCAGGGTAAAACCATCGCCGCTGAAGTCGCAGCCGCCGTCAAGAGCTGGCGGGACGTCGCGGCCGCAGCAGGGCAAAGCCAGCGACAGATTGATCGCATGGAGAGCGCCTTCGAACACACCGATCTTGAAAAGGCGCTGGGGTGGCAATAACCGATACGCCAGGTGCCACCGCGAACAGCGGGTCACATCGTTCAAACGCCGAGCCGGACGGATTTGGTGTCTTTCGGCGATTGTTCACAGCTTAATGTCAGGTTCACCGCTTCGGCCGCATCCCTCAAGTTTGCGAGATCCGGAGCGACCTGACATGCGCCTCGATCTTTGACACGGCGTCCTTGCTCAGCGGCAGATGCTTGTGCTCATTGCGCCAGCTGGTTTGAAACCGCTCGACGGTGTCTGTGGCGGTCCGCCGTACGAGAGGTTCAGGCAATCCCGCCTTTGTCGACAGGTAGGCAAGCTCGTCGAGCGACAGCTCGGCCATCTTCCGGGTTTGGGCATATTTTAGCGCTGCGTAGTCATCATCAATGTACACGACAGTCGAAACGAAGTCATAAGCTGGGGCGAGACTGGCTGTGCGGCGGTTGCGGTACCCCGGAAGGCCATTCTCGGCGCATGCCTTGCCGGACCCAGACGTCCTTTTCGGTGGTGGACGGGGCAAAGCCGATGCGCGCCGCTGTTTCCTGAAAGGCTCACCACTCAAGCCGCAGCGTGCGCTCGACATGGGATCGCAGCGTCTCCGGAATGCCCAGGGCTTCGGCGGTTTGCTTCCAACCGGCAAATACGGCCACGGTGTGTTCAAGGATCTGCTTGCCGCGCCCGCGCGGCAGGCCTGCATATTTTGCGAGGCGCTTGATATCGTCCTGTGTGAAGCCTGTTGTTTTGCCGTTGAGGCTCAATTGATGAAACCGGGTAAAGGCGCTGCCTTCTGCGTGACAGAGGTCATAGGCAGGCGTCAGGTCCCAATTGCCTTTGCGGTCCATGGTGAAGGCGAAGTTCTTGACATGATCATCCTGGTTGCAGCCCACCAGGTTGAACACGGCTCGCCGGAACTGCTCCTCCAGGGCGCTTTGGGACATATCGAGCTGGCGCATGGTCAGGAACAATTGCTCGTAGGAATATAGCCCGCTCTCGTAATAGTCGAAATGCTGGATGGCGGCGAAGGTCTGCACGAAGGTCTTGGCGGCGCCGGGCTCGCGGTCGAACCGCCGCGTCATGAAGTGGTCTCGGCCGTTCTCGCTGAACAGGCGACACTCCATCATGTTGATCCCGCAGGCGCGGGCCATCTTGTAATAGCTGTACTCAAGAAGGCCGTACCCGGAAGGATCCGCAACGCCCCAATCCCCGCTGAAGGCAACGCCGTCAAACTTGATCAGCCAGTGTTCGAACCCTTTCGGCAGGTCAATTTGTCCGGACCGGACCTGGCGTGTTTCGGGATTGAACGCGATCACGGCTTTCGCCCGTGCGCCGCCGGCCGACGTGCCGACACTGAGAATATCGAGCAGGGCCTGTTCTTCCTGGCCGTCTGCCAGCTTTGTATCGAGTGTCGTCTTGTCGGCGAACGCCATGGAGGCCAGTTCGATCAGGTCCTGGATTTCCAGCGATTTGTCTTTCGCCGTATCGCCGCCGGTGGCGGGTTCGAACTCGAGGGCGCCCATGCCGCGCCGACCGGTATAGCAGAGCCGGTCAACGGCGTTGAACGCGCCGGGGGTTCGGCCGGTTTTTGCGAGCCAGACGTCGATCAGCTTGTGGCCGTATCGGTCGGGCAGGCTGTCGGCGAGAAGCCCGGGCAGGCCATAAAAAGATCTGGGCTCCAGGGTCTCAAAGCGATAGATATGGCGTGTACGGACTGGCATTTGCAGGGGCGCCGGTTCGACGCCGAAGTCTGCAAAGGCCGGGTCATATTCAAAGCGCGCGTAACGCTCGTCGGCATCCATCGAGACATAGCCGATGGGCGTTCCCCAGAGTTTGACGGTTGCCGTGCTCACCTGGTCTCGTCTCCCCAGACAAGGCCTCCACGGCCTTTGGGTTTCCGGCGCTTGCCGGACGCCGCCAGGGCCTCGGCCATCGGCGAGTTGAAGTGCTCGGGCAGGAGCGCGTCGACCGCCGAGGTCATGCCGAGGCTTTTGAGCACCTTCAGCCAGGATTCGATCTGGCTATCCTGGCCGGCTTCGATGCGCCGGAGTGTGGCCACGCCGATGCCGGCCTCCTCTGCAAGGCGGGTTTGAGACACGCCGTGTTGCTTGCGGAGTCTTGCAAGTCGCACGCCCAGCTCTTTCAGGATTTCGGTCTCGGGGGTCAGCGAACTGATTTTCATGATATCACATCAGATAGTTTTTGGCTGTTACGGGCATATTCATATCATATTTGATAGGAGTCGTCACCCTCTCCCGCGCGGGTTAACATTGCAATAACGCAATCAAATTTGATATCAAATCCTCTTAAAAGTCGAAAATAGATCAATTTTGATCATTTGTTGACGTGAGGGTCGCGGCTGCCCGCGGCGGCGTCGAGGAACTCG
>JBGSOU010000592.1:0-10750 GCA_041739025.1 Hyphomonas sp. | reverse complement strand
GCCTTGCGTCCCGCCGGGCCGGCCGTGATCGCCGCCGCCCGGTGGATCATCTTGGGCTCGTCCTCGTCCAGGATCCGCGTGAACAGGTCGCGGTAGAAGGCCCCGGCCGCCTCCACCGGAAAGCCGGTGCCTTCAGGAATGAAGAAGCGCAGGTGGATCCGGCAGGTCTGCGCGCCCGTCTCCTCGAACCGGACAACCGCCCGCCCGTTCTCGGCGCCGCCGGCAAAGGTGGCGTTGGTATAGCCCCGGCGGTCGGGATCGACAGTGACCTTCATGCGCATCGGGGTGCCGTCCACCAGTTCGACCTCGGCATCCCAGCCCTCCCGGTCGGCATGGATGAGCGAGGCCGCCCGGAAAGTCGTCCGGTGCACATGCGGCAGGTGCTCCCAGTCGAGCTCATCCTCGACCGCCATCGCGGCGCTGGCGGCCAGGTTCCGGGTCAGGCGGCCCACTTCGATCATGCCCTGCATTGCCGTCCTCCAGGCGTGTCCAGCCGCCAGATTGCGCGGGCCGCCCCCCTCCTGTCGAGCCCCTTCGCCCTTGATGGGGCAGGGCTCCCTCGCTAGACCGCGCGGGCAGACAGTCCCCGAGCCCAGGAGCGCCCCGATGGCCAAGACCCCCACCCGCACCGAAACCGACACCTTTGGCCCCATCGAGGTCGAGGCGGACAAGTATTGGGGCGCCCAGGCGCAGCGCTCGCTCGGCAATTTCAAGATCGGCTGGGAAAAGCAGCCCGCGTCGGTCGTCCGCGCCCTCGGCATCGTCAAGAAGGCCGCCGCCGAAGTGAACATGTCCCTCGGCAAGCTCGATCCAGGCCTCGGCCGCACCATCATCGCCGCCGCTGACGAGGTGATCGAGGGCAAGCTGAACGCGCATTTCCCGCTGGTCGTCTGGCAGACGGGGTCGGGCACCCAGTCGAACATGAATGCCAACGAAGTGATCTCCAACCGCGCGATCGAGATGCTGGGCGGCGAGATGGGCTCGAAAAAGCCCGTCCACCCGAACGATCATGTCAACATGAGCCAGTCGTCGAACGACACCTTCCCCACCGCCATGCACATCGCCTGCGCCGAAGAAGTCGTGCACACCCTGTTGCCCGCGCTGCAGAAGCTGCACAACGCGCTGAACGACAAGGCGCAGGCCTGGAAGGACATCATCAAGATCGGCCGCACCCATACCCAGGACGCGACTCCGGTCACCCTGGGCCAGGAGTTTTCTGGGTACGCCAAGCAGATCGAGAACGGCATCAAGCGCATCGAGATGACCCTGCCGATGCTGATGGAGCTGGCGCAAGGCGGCACCGCCGTCGGCACCGGCCTTGCCTCGCCGGCCGGCTTTGCAGACCTCGTCGCCGCCAAGATCAGCCAGATCACCGGCCTCAAGTTCACCTCCGCCCCGAACAAGTTCGAAGCCCTCGCGGCGCATGACGCGATGGTCTTCACCCACGGCGCCATCACCACGACCGCCATGAGCTGCTTCAAGATCGCCAACGACATCCGCTTCCTCGGCTCGGGTCCACGTTCCGGACTTGGCGAACTCGCCCTGCCGGAAAACGAGCCGGGCTCGTCGATCATGCCTGGCAAGGTGAACCCCACCCAGTGCGAAGCGCTGACCCAGGTCTGCGCCCACATCCACGGCAACAACGCGGCCATCGCCTTCGCCGGTTCGCAGGGCCATTTTGAACTCAACGTGTTCAACCCGATGATGGCCTACAATTTCCTGCAATCGGCGAAACTGCTGGCCGATGCCGCCGTGTCCTTCACCGACAATTGCGTCGTCGGCATCGAGCCGCGCCTCGACAACATCCAGCGCGGCCTCGAAAACTCGCTGATGCTGGTGACGCCGCTGAAGGAAAAATACGGCTACGACCTCGCCGCCAAGGTGGCCAAGACCGCTCACAAGAACGGCACGACCCTGAAAGTCGAAGCCCTCGCCCTCGGCATCTCCGAAGCCGACTTCGACGCCATCGTCCGCCCCGAGAAAATGATCGGGCCGGATCCGGCCTGATCGCCGGTCCCGCGGATCTGGATGATTTTCCGTTGCCGTCCGGACGCGGCTCCGGCACTACCACCGGAGATACTCCGGGAGTGAAGGGAAACGCGCATGGACTTCGGCAATCTGTTTTCGGTCAAGGGCAAGACGGTCGTGATCACCGGCGGCTCGCGCGGCATCGGCGAGATGCTCGCGGCGGGCTTCCTGGCGAACGGGGCGAAGGTGATCATCTCCTCGCGCAAGGAGGCCGCCTGCCATGAAACGGTCGAGCGCCTCAAGGCAGAGTATGGCGGCGAGATCTATGCCATCCCGTCGGATGTCGGCCAGATGGACGGCATCCTCCACCTCGCCGGCGAGATCGCCCGGCGCGAGGACAAGGTCGATGTCCTGATCAACAATGCCGGCGTCGCCTGGGGCGCCGCGCTGGACGAGTTCCCGGAAAAGGGCTGGGACAAGGTGATGGACGTCAACGTCAAGGGCATCTTCTTCCTGACCCAGAAACTGATGCCGCTGCTGCGCAAGGCGGCCAGCGCCGACAACCCGGCCCGGGTCATCAACATCGCCTCGATCGATGGCATGCACACATCGCCGATGAGCGGCTATGCCTATGGCACGTCGAAGGCCGCCGTGATCCACCTGACGCGCTTCATGGGCTCGCAACTGGCCAAGGAGCACATCCTCGTCAACGGCATCGCGCCGGGTCCGTTCCCCACCTACATGCTATCCACCGGCGTCGGGTACAAAGGCGAGACCGAGGGTGTGGACTGGGAGGCCATCGGCGCGCGCAGCCCGTCCGGCCGCGTAGGCAGGCCGGAAGACATCGCGGGCCTCGCCATGTTCCTGTCCTCGAAGGCCTCGGCCTATATCAACGGCCACACGATCCCGTGTGACGGCGGCATCGTCTCGGCGAGCTGACCGCCGCCGCCCCGGCGGTGCGGCCTCAGACGGACACGGATGAGTCTGCGTTGCGGATGCACCGCGTCTCCGTCCATCCGTCAAACCGGCGGCTGGGTCCCGGATCGCCACTTGTGCGCGAGGCCAAGGCGCACGCCGTCAGTCCGGCATCGGGGATAACCTGCAGTGCCCGCGCCAGCACAGCGGCCGCACCCTTCCGGGAGGCCGTTGGGTTTGCAATATCGGATGGCAACAGCTATACGCATATCTTCCGTGCCGGGATGAATTCCGCTGCATGGCAGCCATGCGCAATTTCCCATAACAATCCGAATTGACTTTGAACATCTGTTGAGGGAGCCTCTCTTTTTACGGAGGGACCACTTCAATGTCATCGTCATCCGAGACTCCACGGGGCTGGGAAGCCGGGGGGGCGGGGACGGAAAAGCCAAAGCGAAAAACTCCGGCAAAACCAAAGCCAAAATCGAAGGCCAAGCCTGCAGACACAGGCAAACCGCCGCGCAAGGCGCGCGCAAAGGCAAAGGCTGCGGCGGTGCCGGCAGCTGAAACTCAGCGCACGGATAATCCGCTTGCGGGCGCCGGTGACAGGCTGCTCCTGGGCTGGCGCAAGGAAGCGGCCGCGCAGCCCTTCGGTTTCCGCGAAAATGCGGCGCCGGACGCGGGCGCTGGTGACCCCATCTGGCTGAACGGCGAAGGCCACATGATCTCCATTGCGCGCACCGGGTCTGGCAAGGGGCGCGGCGCCTTGATCCCGACCTTGCTGACCTATGAGGGGCCGGTCATCGTGATCGATCCGAAGGGCGAGGCTTGCCACATCACGGCCCGGCGCCGGCGGGAAATGGGGCAGGCGGTGCATGTGATCGATCCGTTTTCGGTGATCTCGAAGGAGACCGCCAGTCTCAACCCGATGGATGCCTTCGACATTCCGGGTGTTGATCCCTCTGCGCTGTCACTTGACATTGCAAAGCAATTGTCCGGGGGCGGAAAGATCGCCAAGGAGCCGTTCTGGGATGTGCGCGGCCATGACCTGTCGGCGGGCGTGATCGCGGCCATCGCCGCCACGCGTGACAAGCCGGAGCGCAACCTGATCCAGGTGCGCCGCCTGCTGAAGCGCGATGACAGTACCTACAACCTGCAGGTCCTGCTCGACACCGTGGGAGACAAGCTTCCGGCCTTCGCCTATGAGGAAATCTCCAACTACCTGCACACCACCGATGTCACCCGGTCGGGCATCCATGCCACGGCCTGCAGCTATTTCTCGGTGATCGCCTCGGAAGCGGCGCAGCGGACCGTCAACACCTCGACGATTGATCTCGACGCCGTGCGGCGGGGCGATCCGATGACGATCTATCTGGTCGTGCCACCGACCAAGCTTGCCAGCCACGCGCCGCTCTTCCGGTTGTGGACGGCGGCCCTGATGTCGGCCGTGCTGTCGCGCGAGGGGGCGCTGCCGAAATACCGCACGCTGTTTGCCATCGACGAATGCGCCCAGCTTGGCGATTTCGGTCTCCTGCCGATGGTCTACACGCTGGCGCGTTCTTACGGCATGCGTGTCTGGGCCTTCTTCCAGGATCTCGCCCAGTTGCGCCGGACGTTGCCGGACGATTGGGAAACCGTGCTGAACAATACCGCCGCGATCCAGGCCTTCGGCGTCGCCAATTACCTCTCGGGCTCGCAGCTGGCGGGCGTGCTGGGTGATTTTTCCGAGGATGAACTCCGCCGGATGGACTGGGGAGATCTCGCGCTGCAGGTGGCGGGGGAGCGCGGCTATACGGCCCGGCGGCTCGACTATCTGGTCGATCCCGTCTTTGCCGGCCTGTTCGACCCGAACCCGATGCTGGGCGGTCAGGTCCCCGGCGGACAGGACGGCCCGGGCAGCGCGCTCTGAACGCCTGTTCACCTCCCGTTGGGGCTCGGTTGTGCTAGGAATGCGCCTGTAGATGGGAGGGACTCATGACCAATCGCTTCAAGGCCGCGCTGACCGCTGGCATCCTCACCGCGCTCTGCGCCGGCCCGGCGCTTGCGCATGGCGGCAGCGATGATCGCAGCTCGTCCAGCAGTTTCAAGGTGACCCGCACCGAGGCGCTCGACATCGCCAGCGCCGAGGGCATCGTCGAGGTCTGGGAGGTCAAGGCCCGCCGCGGCGTCTGGAAGGTCGAAGGCGCCGACGCCAATGGCGACAAGCTCGAGGTCGAGATCGACGGCGATACGGGCGAAATCGTGAAGGTCGAAACCTACCGTTCGTCAGGCAGCACTCGCTGACGCCCCCACCGTCTTGTGCGCAGGATCGATGCGTATTAGTTATACGCATTACCGCGCGCACATTACGGGAGTGCCGGCATGGCCAACAAGGTCCGCGTCAGCCTGACCATCGATGAAGCCCTCGTCGCCCAGGCCAAGGCGGTCGGCGTCAACCTCTCCGCCGTAGCGGAAGAGGCGATCCGGTTCAAAACGCGCGCCGAGGAAATGCGGCAATGGTCCGAACAGAACCGTGAATCCATCGCCGCCTGGACCAAACGGATCGAGGAAGACGGCCTGTGGTCGGACGGTCTGAGGCTGTTCTGAACGTGCAGGCCCTGTCGGTCCACACGCTGAAAGGCACGGTTCAACGCGTTGTCGTGCTTCAGTACCCCGCGCTCGACACCGGCGCGAGCATCCTTGTTGCGCCGCTCTATCCAGCGAGCGGCCTTCCGGAATTGCAAGGCGTGACGCCGAGGGTGAATCTGGACGGCGAGGACCATCTGATTGCGGTCCAGCTGCTTGCCGCCGTGCAACGCAAGGACCTTGGGCCGGTTGAGCAGACTCTCGCCGCCCACGAATACGCCGTCGCCAATGCCATCAACAGGCTTTTCTTCGGCATCTGAAGGTGAGGCTGACGGCGCGGCGGCGCGGGTCTAGGATGGGACAACAGAATCACTCCGCGCCCAGAAAGGCCCGCCCATGTCCAAGCCCCCCGTCGGCTCGAAAGCCAATCCGTCCCAGTTCGATGTCCTGAACAAGCTGGCCGAGGACGAACCCTATTTCATCATCCGCGCGCATGACCCGCTGTCTTCGGCGCTGGTCGAGCTGCATGCCTATATCGGTGCGGGCCAGTCGGGCGCCGCCCACAACAAGCTGGCCGAAATCATGGCGATGACCTCGCAAAAGCCGCCGCGTCCGGCCTCCGCCCCGAAGTACCGGGAAACCTTCGCCATCTCGCTGGCGATGGAACAGTGGCGCGACGCCAACAAGGACTGAGCCTTCCGCCATGCCGCTCGCTCCGATGATCCTGGAGAATGTCCATGTTCGCCTGCGGCCATTCGAGCCGGCGCGCGACGGGCCGGAGCTGTACGCGCTGGCGCAGCGGGCGCCGGAGATCTTCCGGCTCTGGTCGCACCGGGGCCCCGGCGACTGGGTGGGGGAGTGGATCGAGGTCATCCGCAAGCGGACGGTGGATGGCACGATGATCCCCTTCGCCGTGACCCGGCCGGAGGACGGCGCCTTCCTTGGCATCACCAGCTGGCTCGATCCCAGCGAGACCAACAAGAGCGTCGAGGTGGGCATGACCTGCTACGCGCCGGACGTGCAAGGCACCGTCGTCAACCCGTCCGCCAAGCGTCTGCTGATGGGGCATGTGTTCGAGGTCTGGGGCGCGCGGCGCGTTCAGTACCAGGTCGACAATCGCAATGAACGGTCCAAGGCCGCCGTGCTGAAACTCGGCGCGGCGCTGGAGGGCGTGCTGCGCAACCACAAGACCGTCTCGGACGGGTTCGTGCGCGACACCGCCTTCTTCTCGATCCTTGACCGCGAATGGCCGGAGGTGAAGGCAAAGCTGGACGCGCGGATCGCGGCGGCGGGGCGATGACCACGCCGATCAATCTCAACAAGGCCCGCAAGGCCAAGGCGAAAGCGGACGCCGAACAGCGGGCAAAGGAGAACCGCACGAAGTTCGGGCGCACGAAAGCCGAGAAGAAACTGGAGGCCGCGAAGGCCGAAAAGCAGGCGAAGCTGACCGGTGCCCACAAGCTGGACCGCCCTCGCCCCGAAGACGGTTAAAAAAGCGTTGACTCGCGGCCCCCGCCTTGCATTTGGTTAGGGGCGTTGTGTCAGTTCGGGAGTGCGGGGCCATGGTGAGAAACGTCTTGTTGAAGACCGCTTTCAGCCTTGTCTCCTTCAGCGCCGGAATCCTCTGGGGCATCGCCGCCGAAGCGAGCGCCGCCGGCCTGCCGCTGATCGGCGTGTTCCAGGGCTGAAGGGTTAACGCTCAGCTCCCGCCTGCGTCCGTCGCCCGTTCGATCAGGGTCTCTTCATAGCGTCCGCGGGACACCCGTTCGAGCGCGTCGAAGATCGGCTTGGCATCCTTGTCTTTCAGCAGCGGAATGTTCCGGGCGAGGTCGGCGGCCTTTGCATACTGGGACTGGGCGAAGGCCATGTCGCCGCGGGCTTCGGCGCAAGCGCCCCAGTTGGCCTGGATGCCGGGCGCGTTTGGATAGGCCGCGGCGAGTTCTTCCCATTGCGCGCAGGCGCCGAGGAAGTTGCCTTGCCGTGTCGCCTTGACGGCGGCGTCGAACCGCGCGTCACCCACTTCCTCTCCAACCAGCGGCTTGGTGACGATTTCCGCGCGGAAGCTGGTCATGTAGGGCGCAATGTCGAAGCGAAAGCCGCGCACCGCCGCCGGCACGGCGTCGCGGATCAGGCCATAGGGCGCGTCATACGGGCTGAAGACTTCGTGGACGACCGAGCCGACTGCGCCTTCCAGCTGGCCGGTGTCCGGGTATTCGGCAAAGTCGTAACAGTCCTCGCGCTCGGCGGTGCCGCCTTGCACAGCGGTGAAGACCGGGCGGCCGGTGGCGAGGTCGATCAGGCTGGCGCGGACTTCCACGTCCACGATGTCCTTGACGCATTCCTCTTCCACGATGGCGCGGCGCTCGCAGTCAAACGGGGCATCATACTCGACGCAGCGCCGTTTCGCCTCATGGCGAATTTCGCCGCGATAGCTGGTGACGGTCACGTCACCCTCATAGAGGCCCTGCGGCTGGCCGGGGTCCAGCACCGCAAACCACGGCCGGCCTTCCAGTTCGGCGCTCTCGATCAGGGCAGCAAATTCCGCCTCGGCCACTTCGCCGGCGGGGCCCTGGAAGCGGCCGGCCGCGACGTCGGTATAGTTCAGGGCTTCGGGAAAATTGGGCGCAGCCCGGGCCGCATAATCGTAGCCGGGCGTCTGGCAGGCGGCGAGAAGACCGAGCAGGCCGAAAGCGAAACTGCGCAACATGTATACCCCCACTGAACCCACAGTTTAGACGTGACGCCCGCAGGCCCCGGCGTCAATGGTTGACGGCGCCGGTCCGGGCCCCCAACTGACCGCAAGCTGAAACAGGACACCGACATGACGCGCACCCTCTTTACGCCCTTCAAGCTGAACGGCCTCCAACTGAAAAACCGGATCGTGATGGCGCCGATGACGCGCTCCTTCTCCCCGGGCGGCGTTCCGGGCGAGAACGTTGCGGACTATTACGCGCGCCGGGCCGAGGCCGATGTCGGCCTGATCGTCACCGAGGGCACCACCGTGCGCCGGGGGGGCTCGTCCAACGATCCGAACGTGCCGAACTTCTTCAAGCCCGACGCCCTCGCCGGCTGGAGCCGCGTGGTGGAGAAGGTGCATGCAAAGGGCGGAGCGATCGCGCCGCAGATCTGGCACCAGGGCATGATGCGCAAGCCGGGTACCGGCCCGTACCCGGACGCGCCGACCGACAGCCCTTCGGGCGTCACCCATTCCGGCAAGCAGGTCTTCGATGCGCCGACCAGCGCCGAGGTGGACGACATGGTGCTGGCCTATGCCGATGCCGCGGCAGAAGCCAAGACGCTCGGTTTCGACTCGGTCGAGATCCACGGCGCGCACGGTTACCTGATCGACGAATTCTTCTGGGACGTGATGAACAAGCGCACCGACCGGTATGGCGGCAGCCTGCCGGAGCGGGCGACCTTCGCTGCCGACATCATTCGGGAAATCCGTAAGCGGACGGGGCCGGATTATCCGATCATCCTGCGTTACTCCCAGTGGAAGCAGCAGGAATATACCGCGCGCCTCGCCACCACGCCGGACGCGCTTGAAGCCTTCCTCAAGGTGTTCGTGGACGCCGGCGTCGACTGCCTGCACGTCTCGCAGCGCCGTTACTGGGAGCCGGAATTCCCGGAAATCGACGGCGAGAACGGCCTCAACGGCGCCGGCTGGGCGAAGAAGCTCACCGGCCTGCCGACGATCACGGTCGGCTCGGTCGGCCTCAACGGCGACTTCGTCAACGCCTTCGCCGGCCAGGGCGCCCCGCAGCGCTCGCTGGATGATCTGGAAGCCCGCCTCGACAAGGGCGAGTTCGACCTCGTCGCCGTCGGCCGCGCGATTCTTCAGGACCCGGAATGGGCGAAGAAGATCAAGGAAGGCCGCTTCGCCGACCTCCAGGACTATGACGGCAAGGCGCTGGCGACGCTGTACTAGCGCCGCCGCGCACATCCAATCGGGTCCGGTCTGCGTAACGAGAGGACAAACCTCAGCAGACCGGATCCAGCCCATGCGCCTTTCCCGCCTTCTCGCGCCTGCGACGCTCGCCGCAGCGGCATCCACCTCAGGGTGCGCCTCGTCGGACCGCCTCGCCCAGTTCGAGAGCGCGCCGCGACAGTTCGTGCTCGAGGATTATTTCGAGGGCGAGACCACCGCCTATGGCCTGTTCGAGGACCGGTTCGGCAAGGTGCGCCGCCAGTTCAAGGTGGACATCACCGGCGTCGTGGACGGCGACCGGCTGACCCTGACCGAGAAGTTCGTCTATGACGATGGAGAGCGCGATACCCGCATTTGGGAAATCGACATCCTCGGCGGCGGAAAGTATCGCGGCACGGCGGGCGACGTGCCGGTGCCAGCCGAAGGGCAGGCGAACGGCAATGCCTTCAACTGGAAGTACAAGGTCGACCTGAAGGTCGGCGGATCGGTCTGGAATGTCGGCTTCGACGACTGGATGTTCCTGATGCCGGACGACGTGCTGCTGAACCGGGCCTATGTCACCCGCTACGGCATCGAGATCGGACAGGTGACGATCGCGTTCAGGAAGTAGGCGCGTCAGGCCCTGCCATAAGCCTCTTTCAGCCAGGCTTTCACTTCGGCGTCGAAATCCTTGACCGTTTCCAGCTTGACCTTGTGCGTGCACATGGCGCCCGGTTTCTCAAGCAGAAGGCGGTCCGTGCCCGGATGACCCTTCAGGTTGAGACCGAGGTCGATGCGGGTTTTCGAGGCGGGCACGATGCTGGCGAATTTCTTGTGGCGGCGCAGGCTGGTGGCGGTCTTGCCCGGGTCGATCATCACGTCCTTGCCCAGCGAGGCCGCGTAACTCGCGATGGCTTCGTAAATCTGGCGCAAGGCTTCCTTGCCCTTGTATTGTTCCTCCAGCATGTCGGCCGGATCAGCTTCGAACCGGCCCTTGGCGGCCTGACAGATGAAGCTGGCATGGCCATGGCCCACCCCGTGGGTTTTCAGCAGGGTGATCTGGTCGCTGAATTTCCCGATTCCGCTCGCCTGGACCAGCTTCACCCAGTGTTCCAGCGGCTTGCCGGTCTTCGCCAGCAGGCCGCTTTTCATGCCGGCGATCAGCTCTTCGTCTGATTTTGCCATCGCATCCCCCTGACATTTTGATGCCGGACAAACCTAACACAATCGTCAGTCCCTGCTATACGTTCCCGATGAGTTCCAATCCGAATCGCTTGCCCATCAGCCAGATGGCCGCCGCGCGCGCCCCCGCTTTGCCGGCCGGAGACGCCGGTTACCTGCAGGGCCTGAACCCCGAGCAGCGCGCAGCCGTGCTGCATACCGAAGGCCCGCTGC
>JBGSOU010000509.1:0-8287 GCA_041739025.1 Hyphomonas sp. | reverse complement strand
GTCGCCGCCCTGCGCGCGCCGGATTTCTTCGGCCCGGGCGTTGCCAACTCCCATCTTGGCGCATCGGTGTTCGCTTCTCTCGCCAAGGGCCGCGCGGCGACGCTCCTCGTCGATCCGGACATGCCCCACGACTTTGCCTACGTTCCGGATTTCGCGCGCGGGATCGCGAGCCTGCTCGCGTCCGATGGCGACGCCTTTGGCGAGGCCTGGCATTTGCCGTGCGCGCCGACGCGCACACCGCGTGAGATCATCGGTCTCGCGGCTGCCTCGTTCGGCATGACGCCGCGCATTCGTCACATATCCTTCGCGCTTCAGACCCTCCTGTCCCCGGTCGTTCCGTTCTTCCGGGAGATGGCCGAGATGCGCTTCCAGTGGGACCGGCCCTACAGCGTGGAGTCATCCAAGTTCAGCGCGCGCTTCTGGGCTGACGCTACGCCCTTCGAGGAGGGAGTCGAAGCGACGGTCAGGCCTTTCCGGCTATGATCGGCATCGAATTGCCCTGAGGCCGCCGCGGCTGCATTGAGTTTAAGAACGTACGTTCATATATAGACCGAATGGACCAGGTTTCTCCACGCGGCCGCCCCCGGGCCTTCGACGAGTCGGCCGCTATGGCGGCGATCGTCGAGACCTTCTGGGCAGAGGGTTATGAGCAGACGACCTACGAGGCTCTGTGCGAGGCCACTGGCGTCGGCCGCCAGAGCCTCGTCTACGCCTTCGGCGACAAGCGTCAGATGTTCGCGCGCGCTCTGCGCGCCTATGAGAAGGAGATTGTAGGCGGCCTGTGCACCGCGCTCGACGCTCCGCCTGGCGGGCGCTCCGGCATTGAGGCGGCCTTCGGGCTCTGGCGAGATGCCGCCGTGGAGGGCAAAGGCTGCCTCATGGTGTCAACCGCGGCAGACGCGGGTGCATCGGACCCTGTGATCGCCGCCCTCGTTCAGCAGTCCCGCGACAGGCTTGTGGCGTGTTTTGCCGCTGCCTTCGACCGCGCGAAGTTCCACGGCCAGTTGCGCGGGGGAATGGACGCACACGCCCTTGCCGCGCTGGCAGTCGCTTGCAGCGATGGCTGCCTGGTCCATGCGAGAAAGCCCGGCGGAGCGGCGTTCGCGGAGCGTGCCCTATCAGCCTTCCTGGGCGCGGTCTTCATCGATCCCACATCAGACATCGGAGAACGAGCGTGACTTTCCCCCTCCACGACGAGACGACGGCGCCCGACGCCGCGCAGGCGGCGTTGGCCGCAACGCGCAAGAATTTCAGCATGATCCCCAATCTGGAGCGGGTCATGGCCAATGCGCCGGTGCTTCTGACGGGCTACAGCACGCTGTGGGACCTGTTCGAGGAGACCTCGCTTACCCCGGTCGAGCGGCAGGTGGTCTACCTCACGGCCAATTTCGAGAACGACTGCGAATACTGCGTCCCCTGGCACAGCCTGCTGGCGCAGAAAGCGGGCATGGAGCGCGGCGACCTCGATGCGTTGCGGAACGGACGTGTGCTTCCCACGGAAAAACTCGATGCGCTTCATCGCTTCGCCAAGGCGCTTATCCAGGAGCGCGGCAACGTCGCACCTGCCCAACTGGAAGCATTTTTGGCTGCCGGCTACACCCACGCACAGGCGCTGGAGGTGGTGCTCGGGCTCGCGGTCAAGGTGATGAGCAATTACACCAATTCGATCGCGGGAACGCCTCTCGACGCCGCCGTCGAGAAGCTCCGCTGGCGCAAGCCGAAGATCGAAATGCGTGCATCGGCCGGTTAACCTTCGGCATCTTCTTTCAACTCCGGCCCAGCGCGAATTGACATTGACTATTGCGCCCGCCTAAATGCGAATGATACGCATTAACGTATTCTGCGGGAGTTATTATGATCGTGCTTCGACCGTTTTTTATGCTGGCGTTGGGAATTTTTCCGATAGGGCAGGCATTCGCCCAAGACATTCCGGCTGAATCTAGCGACGTCGAAGAACCGCCGCTGGTGATCGACGAAATCGTGGTGACAGGCTTCGGCGGAAGCTACCCCAACGGCCTCGACAAGGAAGCAACGATCGGGGTTCTCGGTGATCGCGCTTTGCTGGACACACCGATCAGTGCGAAATCATTCACCGAAACCTTCATCGCCGACCAGATCGCTTTTACCTCGGCTGAACTGAGCGTCCGCGATGCCTCTTTCGTCAGCGGCCAATCGACGAATCTAACCGGGGAAGTGCAGGGCTTCCTGCGCGGGTTTCCAACCTCGGGCGCGGACGCCAGCTTCGATGGTTCGGCGCCGATCCTCCGGCGGCGTTTTCCCCTCGAACTCATCGAGCGCGTCGATATTCTGAAGGGTCCCAATACCTTCTACTCCGGCACCCGCTTCAACGGCGGCGTTGGCGGGTCGATCAATTATGCCTCCAAAAAGCCGACGGGCGACTTCCAGCGCCTCACCGCGCTTTACGGCGGCGGCAGCCAGTTTGGCGGGCAGGCCGATGTCAGCACCCGTTTCGGGGAAAATGATGCCTTCGGTGTGCGCGCAAACTTCGCCTACCGTGACGGCGAAACCTCGGTTGAAGGCGTGAGCGAGGAGAACCGCGTCGCGCACATCGCCTTCAACTGGCGCACCGACCTGTTCAACCTTGATCTCCAATATGGCCAAGCCTTTGCCCGCATCGACGGCACGGATTTCGGCTTCAGCCTCGGCGCCGGCCTTCCGGTCCCACCGGTGCCTGATCCGGAGACTTATCGGGGCCCTGACTGGGCCAATACGGTGTTCGATTTTCAGTTCGCCCGCGCGGCGCTGACCGTCGCTCTTACTGAGAACTGGAGCGCTTTCGCCAGCTACGGAGCGAGCGCTCAGGACGAGGACTTCGTCTACAATTTCGTTCGCGTCATCAACGAGAACGGCGATGCCGTCGGTTTCCCGCTCCGCGAGTTTTCGCGCGGCGGCTGGGGCGATCTGTGGTCGGGCGATGCCGGCATCCGCGGCGAATTCACAACCGGGCCCGTCACGCACCGCGTGCTCGCCGGCTACGGTGAAAATCAGAATGTCACGCGGTTCGGCCAAGGGATCGCGGACACCGATGGCAATACGCTCAACATATTCGACCCGTCGTCCTTCGATGTCGCGCGTCCAGACTTTATGGACAGCGAGGTCTTCATCCTGCGCCGCGATCGTGGTCGCGGCGGGCTCATCACCGACGAGATCGGCTTGCTCGACGACCGCCTCCTCGTCACAATCGGGCTGCGTTGGGCCAATCTGCGTCAGGAGCGGTTCAATTTCGCTGCGCCCTCGCCCGATGGCCCCAATCTTGTCTATGACGAGAGCGACGTGTCTCCGCATTTCGGCGTGCTGTACAAAGCCACGGAGCGCATCAGCGTTTACGCAAACGCCTTGAGGTCGCTTGAGTTCGGCGCGGTCGCTCCCGCCATTGCGGTCAATGCCAACGAAGCCACGCCGCCTGGCGTGGCCCAGCAATATGAACTCGGAGCGAAAGCCGATTTTGGTCGCTATGGTGCAACGGTCGCCGCATTCGAGATCACGCGGCCCAGCGCTTTTCTTGATCCCGACACGCTTGTTTTTGGACTGTTCGGGCGTCAGCGGCACCGCGGCCTTGAGATCGATCTGTTCGGAGAAATTCGCGAAGGCCTGCGCGTTCACGCCAGCTACGCCTATCTTGATGCGGCCCTTACGAGAAGTGCAGGGGGAACCCTTGATGGGCGTCGTCCGATCGGCGTTCCAGAACATGTTCTTGCGCTCGGTCTGGATGCGAGCATCCCGCAGGTCGAAGGCCTTGGCGTCTTGTTCAACTACCGCCATGTCGGCGCACAGTTCATCGACCTTGCAAACGCGCGCTCAATCGACGCCGCCGATCTTGTCGACTTCGGCGTTCGCTATGGCTGGCAGATCGGCGAGACCACCTTCGTTGCCCGGCTGAATGCCTCGAACGTGTTCAACGAGTTCTATTTTCCTTCCGCGCGCGGCAATTTCGCGCCAGGCGCGCCGCGAACCTTCCGGGCGACGATCACCGCCAGTTTCTAACGCATGGTGCGCAAACTGCTCCTCGCCTGGCATCGCGCCTTCGGGATCGTGGCCGCGATCTGGTTGCTCCTGCTCGCGGTCTCAGGCTCAATCATCGTCTTCCAGGATGAGATTGACCGATGGCTGAACGCCGACCTTTTTGCCGCAACGGCGGGACCAGCAGCGTCCATCGACCTGCTTGTCAGCGCCGCCGAAGCAGAGAGGCCGGGCCATTTTGCCAGCTTTGTCGAGTTGCCCAACGAGCATCGGACGACCGTAGTCGTCTGGCTCGATCCGGTTGTCGGAGCGACAGATTCCACGGCCGCATGGCAGATCTACGTTGATCCGGCGACCGCTCGGGTGCTGGGCTCACGCGACTTCAATGCGATCGGCCTTGGCCGCCGGTGTCTTGCAAACTTCCTCAACCGTTTCCACCAGTCCCTGCACCTTGGACCGGTTATGGCGTGGTTTCTCGGCCTCGTGTCATTTGCCTGGCTGCTCGATCACCTCTTGTCGGTCGGTCTGGCATTCCCGAAGCTCAGAGGCTGGGCAGCGAGTTTCGGGGTCCGCCGCCGTGCGCGCGGCTATAAGCGGCTGTTCGACGTTCATCGTGCCCTCGCGCTTTGGTTCCTCCCGATCACCTTCGTCCTTGCCTTCTCTGGCGTCTATTTCAACTGGAGGACAGAGTTCGTGACGGTCGTCGGCGCGCTTGCGCCGCTTACCGCACGAGCCGACCTGAACCGGCCCGCGCGCCAGGAGCCGCTTTACAATCCGCCCTTGAGCTTCGCTGACGTGCACAGATCGCTCAAAAGCCATGCCGTCGACGCCATCGCCTACAATCCGTACAAAGCTCTTTACTGGGCGCGCCTTTTCGATGACCGCGACCTGATCGATGAGGGGCACCGCTGGGTCTTTATCGACGCCCGGTCCGGCGCGGTCGTCTCTGACCGACATTCCTCCAGCGGCTCTGCGGGCGATATGCTCGTGGCGTTGCAGTACCCGGTCCACAGCGGCAAGATCCTTGGCTGGCCCGGAAGGCTCGCTGTCTTCTTTGCGGGATTAGCCGTGTGCGTTCTGGTCGTTTCCGGTCTGATGCAGACATGGATAAAGCTGAAAACGCGCCAGCGTCGACCCGATCGCCAAGCACAACGGCGTTGATGTTCGCGACAACCTGCCGGCGGATTCAAGAACGCGCGTCGAGTGCACAGCTCTCAAGGAGCGTGCCCAGTCATCGCATCGCGTAGAGATTGTTCTCGACCCAGCGATCGAGCTCACACACCGCGCCGCGCAGCGACTGGCCAAGCGGCGTCAAGCTGTACTCGACATGCGGCGGAACCGTCTCCAGCTGTCTCCGCGAGACGAGGCCCAGATCCTCTAGTTCCCGCAGCGTGGCGGTCAGCATCTTCTGCGAGATGCCTTCGATCCGGCGCATCAGCGCGCCGTTGCGCACGGGACCATCCTCCAGCGCATCGATGACGAGCAGCGACCATTTGTTGGCGATCTTGGCGAGCACGGCGCGTGACGGGCAGGCCTCGGCGAAGACATCGGGCTTCATCTGGTTCATGACGGTGGCTTTCTGATAGGCACCAAATGGTGCGTACTTTACCATCAGTTCCTTAATGCGCAAGTGTCTCCTCACCCCGGCCTTGAGCCGGATTGCCAGAGGAGACTTCCATGCGAACCATCATCGCCGCCCTGTGCGCAGCCGCAGGCCTTTCCACCGCCGCCCATGCCGAGAACTGCCAGTCGATGGGCGGCACCGCGATCTTCGAAGGCGTTCCCGATACCGGCGGCTTCATGGTCGCGATGACCGGAGACTTCGAGGGCGGGGCCTTCGCCCGTGTCGCGGGCGATACACGCGATCTCGGCGACGGCAAGACCGGCTACGACCTCCAGCATTTCTTCGCCCGCGCGGACGGCGCGACGATCTCGACCCGCGACGAGAGCGTGTGGATCGCCGTGCCCGGCGAGGACCGGGTGCTTGCCGCCACAACCTACCGCGTCGTGCGGGCGACCGGACCGCTCGAAGGCGCCACCGGCGAGTTCCGCTCATGGGGCTCGATCGACGCAGGGACCGGCGAAGGCGTCCTGCGCTTCTCGGGTCAAATCTGCCGCCCGTAATCCCGTCGATCCGCTTTCAGGAGTATTCATCATGACCCGCAGCTTCACCATGGGCGGAACCGCCACGTTCGACTTTTTCGAGCCGCTCGCCGGCTATGTCGTCGCCATGACCGGCGACTTCGACGGCGGGGTGTTCGCCCGGCAGATCGGCGAGGCGCGCGAGGAGGACGGCGCGACCCATCTCGATCTCGAGCACTTCTTCATGCGCCGCGACGGCTCGACCATCCAGACCCGGGACAAGAGCATCCTTTCCGCGGTTCCCGGACAGACACGGCTCCTTGCGGCCACGACCTACACCGTCGTCAAGGCCACAGGCGCGTTCGAGGGCATGTCGGGCAGCTTCAAGTCCTGGGGCGCGATCGACCCTCATACTGGGCAGGGCGTCCTGCGCTTCTGGGGCGAGATCGGCGAGACGGCGCGCTGAACGATGGCGGTCATCCTCCACATCGATGCGAGCGCGCGGACCGCGCGCTCGCTTTCCCGCGACCTCAGCGCGTCGCTCGTCGCGCTGCTTCGCGAGCGGATCGACGAAGCCGTCGTTCTCCCCCGCGATTTCGCCAGCGATCCGCCGCCCTTTGTAACCGAGGCGTGGATCAAGGCGGCTTTCACCAAAGCCGAGGGGCGCACAACTGAGGACCGCGCGGCGCTGGCCTGGTCAGATACAGCCATCGCCGAGCTTGAGCGCGCCGACATCATCGTGCTCGGCACGCCGATGTACAATTATGGTCTGCCCGCCGCCCTCAAGGCGTGGATCGATCAGGTGGTGCGCGTAGATCGCACCTTCAGCTTCGATCTTGCGCGCGGCGACTGGCCGCTCGCGCCAATCCTCGGCGGCAAGGCGCTCGCTCTGCTGACCGCGTCGGGTGAGTTCGGCTTCGCGCCCGGCGGCATCAGAGAGACTTGGAATCATCTCGACACCCACCTGCGGGCGCTCTCTTCCTATCTCGGCGTCGCACACTTCCATCATATCGGGATCGAGTATCAGGAGTTCAGCGATGCGCGGCATGCCTGCTCTGTCGCGGAAGCCAAGGCGGCATTGCCGGTGCTGGCCGACCGCCTCGTTTCCGGGCTGGAAACCTTGACTTAGCAGCGGCGCGAACTCTCCGTGCTGAAATCCCTTGCGCTTGTGGATCCTTTTATATAGACGACTGGTCTAATATAAAAGGATCCAGTCATGCGTCGCCGTATCATTTTCTCCGCCGCTGCCGTCGCCGGCCTACTGGTCGTCGGACTGGCGATCCTCGTCTTTTCGAACTTGGCAGAAGCCCGGCGCGCCGAGGCCGCTGTCCCGCCCATGGGAGAGTTCGTCACCATCGACGGGGCGCGCATTCATTATGTCGACCTTGGCGAAGGGCCGCCGGTGGTGATGCTCCACGGCCTTGCCGGCAATGTGCGCAATTACACGCAGACGGTGGCGAATGAGCTCGCCCGCACCCACCGCGTTATCCTCATCGACCGGCCGGGATCGGGGTATAGCGGACGCCCAGACGGCACGACCGCATCGATCGAGTCTCAGGCAGATGTCGTCCATCGCGTCATCGAGGAACTCGGCCTGCAGCGCCCGATCATCGTCGGCCATTCGCTCGGCGGCGCGGTCGCGCTCGCCTATGCGGCCCAATACCCTGAAGACCTTGCGCAACTCGTCCTTCTTGCGCCAGCGGCCACGCCCTTCGAGCCGGGACCACCTGTTGATCGGTTCAAGGTCGATTCTGCCTTCATGCGCACAGCGCTCGCCTATACCGTCGCTATTCCGGCATCAAAACGTTCCGGGCCAGAGACCTTGCGCATCATCTTCTCGCCTCAGTCGTCGCCGGCAGATTTCGGCGCCGAAGGCGGTGCGCTCCTGTCGCGCAGGCCAGACCAGATCATCGCCAATTTCGAGGACCTGTCCGCCCTCAACGACGGGCTATCGGCGCTGACCGCTGAGCTGCCGACGATCCGCACGCCGACGACTGTGCTTTTCGGACTCGACGACGCAATCCTCGATCCGCAGACGCATCTTGAAGCGTTGAGGCGGCTTCCGGCTGCAACAATCGAGGAATTGCCGGGCGCCGGTCACATGCTGATGTATGCTGACCCCGAGGCCGTCGTCGCGGCGGTTCGCAGGGCTACCTCACCGGAGACCTCAGAGCCATGACTGCAGCACCGGAGCGCCGTCCGCGCGGCCGGCCTGCGGGCCCCG
>JBGSOU010000496.1:0-2117 GCA_041739025.1 Hyphomonas sp. | reverse complement strand
GACGAGCGATTGACGAGCCGGTCGCCGGCCGCCGCGATCCAGCGAGGCAGCAGGGCGGCGAGATCGGCTTCGGCGCGGATGTCGACGAATTCGGGCGCGGCGCCGCGGGCTTCGAGGTCCTTGAGGGCCTTCTTGCAGGTGTCGCAGTTTTTCAGGCCGAAGAGTTTGGTGGACATGTGCGGGGCTCCCTGACGGACGTGGGCGGGACGTGGGGGCGGCGCCGGCCCGTCGCAACGCCCTGAAGCGACGGGTCAGTTCTGCTGAAGGGTCAGGCAGGATCGTCGACGAAGACTTCGCCGTTCAGGTCGTCCAGCCGGCCCTGCAGGTGGGCGCGCACGTCCTCGACGGCCTGGTTGTAGACGCCCGGGCCGATCAGGGCGGTCATCCGGTCGACCAGTTCGCCGGCCCGGAAGGCGCTGAGATCTTCGTCAAAGTCGCGGGCAAACATCGTCTGGACCTGGCCGATCAGGCGCTGGCGGCGCTCGGGCGAGAGCTTGATCTGTTTCATCGGCGTCACTTTTTCGTTTCGCGCACGACGCCCACGATGGGGCCCATGTCGAGACCGGATTCGTTGCGTTCCAGCGCCGGGGCGTAGACCTTCGAGACGGCCCCGTCGAGATAGAGCGCGTTGGGCACGCCGAGCCCGTCCTTGAAGAGGCGGGCGAAGGAATGGAAATTCACCGGCGCGTCCGAGATGACGAAATAGACGCGGCGCCCGTCGGCGCTGACGCCGACCCCGTTGCGGCGCCGGATGCTGGTGCCGTCCGGGTTGAGGACGGGGTGGAGCTCGCCGTCGATGACCAGCATGGGGCCGGACTGGGTGGCAAAGCGCGGGGGATCGTCCATGCGTTGCTGGGCATAGGCGAGCGTTTCGGTGACGCCGGCCTTGCCACCGTCAATCCAGAAGACCCCGTTGGGCAGCATCCCGAAATTGCCGGGGCCGGGCGTCTTCACGAGGCCCATTTCGGACTGTTCTTCCTCGACATAGAGCCCGACCGGGCGGCGGTCCTCGTGGTACATGCCGGCATTCATCGCGAAGACGAGGCTGCCGCCCTTGGCGGCGACATAGTTGGACAACCGGTCGAACTGGCCGAAGGGCACGCCGGTCTCGTCGCGCAGGAAAAGGCGGATGTCGTCGGAGGCCGGATCGAAACTGCAGACGAGATAGGGAACGGATTCGAACGTCTGGTTGCGGCAAGGTCCCTCTTCCGGGCCTGAACAGGCCGTCAGGCACGCCGCAAGGGCGGTCAGGAGGAACGCACGTATCATTTACACAGTCCTAAGGGGGATGCGCGGATTCGCAAACATGGGGCCTGTATGCGGGTGTGGAAACACGTTGCTGACCGGGGGTGCGACAAGCCGCGCGGCGGTCTGGCCAGATCCGGGGCAGATTCGGAGAAATTCAAACTATCCGTTTAAACCGGTGTTTCTCCCAAAATGATACCGATGGTCAAACAGCTCATGCGCGGCGTTCGCGCAGCGGCTGATCGGGAGGCTGCCAGGTGAAAGCGCAATCAAGGGTGAAGCCGGACCGCCTCGGCGTGACGGCCGAGTATGCCGCCTACATCCGCGGCATGCAGGTTCACACCTTCCGGCAGTTGCTGCCCTTCGGCTTGATGGCCAGCACCTGCAACGCGATTGTCCTGGTCGCCTACCTTGCCTATCATGACCCGTCGCCCGCCTTGTGGATCTGGGCAGGCGTGATGGGCGTCATGGCGGTTCTGGGGCTGCACGCCAGTTTGCGGGTCCTGCGCTTTCGCACGCCGGCGAAAAAGAATACGGCGCTGCTCGATTTCGATCCCCGCGGCGAGACATTGCGGATTCTCGATGGCGGGAACAGCGTGCTCGAGGGCGTCATCTCCGGGACCGGCGAGGACGATAGGATCGTCGTGAGCGAGCGCGCCGAACTCCTGCCGGACGATGGCCTCGCCAAGGCGCGCGGCAGCGTCCGCTTTTCGGTGACGAAAAAGGGCCGGCGCACCTTCCGCGTTGATCTCACCAATCTGGAGGACACGCCGCATCACCTGCTCGTGGATGGCATCGAGCGCGGGGAAATCAATCGGCGCGGAAAGACCGGTGTGCTCATCTTCGACGACACGCCGTCGCGGGACGATGTG
>JBGSOU010000115.1:0-2144 GCA_041739025.1 Hyphomonas sp. | reverse complement strand
CGCTGCGCCTCGCCGAGGCCGAACGCCTGCCGGCGCATGCGCGCTCGGTGTCCATCCGCACGAACCGGGGCGGGAGCGATGGGCACTGATCGCCTCATCGCGGTCCATATCGACGACGATACGCTCGGCGCCTCCGGTCCGGACGCCGAGCACGAGCGGCGCGTCGCGATCTTCGACCTGATCGAGGAAAACAGCTTCGCCGTCGCCGGCCAGGAACGCGGCCCCTATGTCCTGTCGCTCAGTCAGGCCGAGCGGCGCCTCATCCTCGCGGTGCGCACCGAAGCAGCCGAAGACGTGCACACCTTCATCCTCTCGCTCGGCCCCTTCCGGGGCGTGATCCGCGACTACTTCATGATCTGCGACAGCTATTACGAAGCCATCCGTACACAGACGCCGCACCAGATCGAAGCCATCGACATGGCCCGGCGCGGCATCCACAATGAAGGCTCGGAACTGCTCAAGGAGCGGCTCGCCGGCAAGATCGAGATCGACCATCCGACGGCCCGGCGGCTGTTCACCCTGATCTGCGCGCTGCATGCCGGGCAGGGCAGGTCGCCCGGCGCATGAAAGGCGAAACGCGATGAGAGTGTCATTCCTTCTGGCCGCCAGCCTCGCCGCACTAGCCGCTTGCGAAGGCCGCAACCCAACTCCGGCCCTCGAAGGCCCTGCCGCCGAAGCGGTGACCGAGGACATGACCCCCGAAGCCGCCGAACCCGCCTTTGCGCCCACGGCGGACGGGCTCGAACTGTTCGACAGCGAAACGGGCATCTCGGTCCTCGATGTCGGCCCGCAGGATGCCATCACGGGCCTCGCCCCGCCGAAGTTTGCCCTGCACTGCGATACGGCAGCGAAGACGCTGGAAGTCGTCGCCCCGGCCCGCCAGCTCGGGGATTATGCCGTCGCCGGGCCCGCCCGCTATGTCGTCTCGGGCATCTCGTTTGAAGGCGAGGCCGTACTGACCGATGCGGACGGCGCCGCGGTCAGCCTGACCCTGCCGCTGACCCCCGAACTGCTTGCCGCGACCGCCACCACGATCACCGCCCGCCTGGTCATCAGCGACGGCTTTGCCGAGTCGAATGTCGACACCAACGGCGCTTTCCCGGGCTTTGCGGGCCAGTGCAGCCTCAAGTCCGGCGTGCCCCTGCCGGTGCGTTAGGCGCCCCCGGTAACCAAGGACTCCCCCGTGCGCTTGCCGGAATCCCTGCAAGCCTGTATGGCGCAGCCCAGCAATGCGAAGTCTTGGCCGGAATGGCCGGTCAGCTGGAGAAGGCATGTCGAAAGAAGAACTCATCGAATTCGAAGGCACAGTGGTTGAACTGCTGCCGAACGCGACGTTCCGCGTGAAACTCGAGAACAGTCACGAAATCATCGCCCACACGGCTGGCAAGATGCGCAAGAACCGCATCCGCGTGCTGACCGGCGACAAGGTCATGATCGAAATGACCCCGTACGACCTGACCAAGGGTCGCATCACCTACCGCTTCAAATAATTCAGTCCTGAATGACGGCTCCCGTGCTTCCAGAAGGCTTCGGGCCTCATTTCCGGAAGTCGGGGTTCACGGACCCCTGGGAGCCCCTGTATTCGCGCGTGCTTGAGGACCGGGTCCAGATCGGCCTGTTCCTCGCCGAGGCGCATTGCAACTCTCGCGGATTTGCGCACGGCGGTCTGATCACCGCCCTGGCGGACAATGCCATGGGCCTGTCCTGCATCCAGAAAATGCAAAGCGAGGGCCACGCCCCCAAGGGGCTCGTGACCATCAGTCTGTCCACAGACTTCCTTGGCACCGGCCGTATCGGCCAATGGCTGGTCGTCGATACCGACCATGTGAAGGGCGGGCGCAGCGTCGCCTTTGCGCGTGCGATGGTGCGTGCCGACGGCGCGGCGATTGCTCAGGCCAGCGCGACCTTCAAGGTTCCGGAATGACACGTCTGATCCTTGCCAGCGCCAGCCCCCGCCGGCTCGAACTTCTGGCACAGATCGGGCTCATCCCGGACGAGGTCCGGCCTACCGACATCGACGAGACACGCCGCAAGGACGAGTCGCCCCGCATGCTCGCCGAAAGGCTGGCGCGGGAGAAGGCGCTCGCCTGTCCGGCGGAAGGCTTCGTGCTGGCCGCCGACACCGTCGTCGCGCTGGGCCAGCG
>JBGSOU010000474.1:0-2886 GCA_041739025.1 Hyphomonas sp. | reverse complement strand
CCAGCGTATTCTCGCCCTGCGAAATCCGCCAGGCGACAAAGCCGAGCAGAGCCGCCAGCGCGAGGCCGCCGAACACTTCCAGCACGGGGTCAACGCCGGCGCGCTTGGTCAGCACTTTCAGGAACAGGTTGGAGCGTTCGGCAAAGCCCTTCTCCGCCCGCGCCTGTTGCCAGCGCTCAAGACCGAACGCCTTGACGACGCGGGCCGACTGGAACCCTTCCGACAGGAGCGAGGTGACCTCGCCGGTCTGTTCGGCCGCCTTCTTGGCGCGCTTGCGCACCGAATTGCCCAGCGAGACGACCGGGCCAAGCGCCAGCGGATAAACGACCGCGATGATCAGCGCGAGCTGCCAGTCCTTCCAGAATAGCCAGATCAGTACACCGATGACTGTGGCGAGGCTTTTGGTGAAGTTGTTGGCAAAGCGCAGCGCCGCTTCCCGGATCGAGATGACATCACTGATGAAGCGCGACACGAAGCTGCCGGAGGCGTCCGCCGCCACGCGCGCATAGTCGCCGCTGATCAGCGCGTCATACTGGACCGTCTGCACACTGACGAGGCCGCGCTGCACGCCGGTATTGTTCAAGAGCGTCATGCCGTACATCGACAGGGACCGCCCGACGGTGAGGCCGATGATGGCGAGGATGCCGGTCCAGATCCAGCCGGTAGGCGCGCCGCCGCCTTCGCCGGTCATCTGGGCCTGCAGCGAGTTGCCGACAAAATCCAGCGCGGCGACATAGCCGATGCCCCAGAGGGCCGTGAGCAAGGCCAGCGCGGTACCGCCGAAAAACCAGGCCCGGTGCGGCCAGAAATGGGCCTTGAACAGCCGCCAGAGGGACCGCTGGGGCGCGGCGGGGGCGGCCTCAGACGTGATGGGTGTCTCCCGTCGCGGGGTCGAGCAGGCGGTGCGCATGCAGGATGAAATAGCGCGTTTCGGCATGGTCGACCGTGCGCTGCGCGGCGGCCTTCCAGGCGTCATAGGCTTCCTGATAGTTCGGGAAGGCGCCGACAAAGTCGAGTTTCGACAGGTCTTCGAACTCCACGTCCGTCACGTCCTTCAGCTCTCCGCCGAACACGATGTGAAGCAGCTGTTTGGCCTGTTTTGGCTTGTCCGACATCGTCCGGGGTTCCGTATCTTCTGGCGCCAGTTTGATTGCGGCCCGCGCCTGCGGGTCGGGAAGGCGCACATATCCTGTGCGGCGCACTAACAAAGGATGAAGCGCGTTTCCAGAGGCGACCACACTGCGCTGGGCCGGAACCGCCTGATTGAACACGAGACGTTCGCCGGCATGGGTCGTCGCCTGCCCGCCCGCTTCGGAAACGAGCACAGCCCCGGCGGCGAGGTCCCAATCCGCCTTTTCGGACAGCACGATCACGGCGTCCCAGTCCCCGGCCGCCACCAGCGCCAGGCGCAGAAGCGTGGCATTCGGCTTCGGCCGGGCCAGCTGCACGTCCGGCCAGGGCTCGCGCCAGCCGGGATGTCCAATCATGCCTTCATTGGTGATCAGGCGGGTTCCGTGTTCCCGGTCGCGCTTCGAAACCTGGATCAGCGCGCCATTCCGCCGGGCGCCGGCCCCGCGCCGGGCCTGGTAGATCTGGCCAAGCGCGGGGGCGTAGATCACGCCCGCCACGGCCTCGCCCTCTTCCACGATCGCCAGTCCCACACACCAGTCCGGCGTTCCGGCCATGTAGGCGCGGGTGCCGTCAATCGGATCGACCACCCAGCAGCGCGGCCTTTGCCGCGCGTCCGGATCATCCAGTGTTTCTTCCGACAGCCAGCCATAGTCCGGCCGGGCAGATCTCAGGGTCTGCGCGCACAGCCGGTTGACGGCAAGATCGGCTTCGGTGACCGGGCCGCCGGTAGTCTTGTTCCAGGCTTCGGCGCCGCCCTTGTGCAGGTAGGACATCGCGAGGTCGCCCGCCTCCACCGCCAGCTGGCAGAGCAGGCGGACATCCTCGTCGAGCGTGCGTTCAGCTGCCTGCAAGGTTCATGTCCTCGATCAGGATCGACGGCGCATCCCGGGTGGAGCGGATCTCGAGATCCGATGCCGGCACGAGCCGCGCGAACATCGACGGCAGGTCACCGGCCACCGTCACTTCCGAAACCGGATAGGCGATCTCGCCGTCCTCGAACCAGAAGCCGGCCACGCCAACCGAATAATCGCCAGTGTTCGGGTTGATCGAGGGACCGAACATGTCGGTGATCAGCAGGCCCTTGCCCGCCGCCTTGGCGAGCGCACCGGGCGACTGAGTGCCCGGGCGCAGATAGACGTTGGAGGTGGACACGCCCGGCGGATCGCCGAAGCCGAGCCCGGCAAAGCCGTTCGGGGCGAGCCCCAGCTGGCGGGCGGTCGAGGTATTGAGCAGCCAGCGTGTCAGGCGGCCATCCTCGATCAGGTGCGCTTCGCCGACCGGCAGACCTTCGCCATCATGTACGCGGCTGCCCATGCCCATCGGGCGGGCGGGATCATCCGTCAGGTAAATGCCCTTGGCGAAGACCTGATCACCCATCCGGTCTTTCAGGAAGCTCACGCCCCGGGCCACGGAAGGGCCGGAAATCGCCCCGAGGAACGCGCCCAGCAGACTGTCCGAAACGCGCCGGTCAAAGATCACCGCGGCTTTCTGGGTGTCAACCTTCCGGGCGCCGAGCCGGGCGATCGTGCGCTCGCCGGCGGTCTTGCCGATCTCGGCGGCCGCCGGGCGGTCCCGGGTGAAGCGAACCGACCAGCTGTCATAGTCGCGCTCCATCTGGCCGTCTTTTTCTGCCACCGCCGCAAGGCCGAGACTGGTCGACGTGCCGGTCTTCCAGGACCGGAAGCCATTGGTGGCGGCGACCCAGCGTTCGGACCGGTTCCAGGACGCGCCGCACCCCGCCACGGTCTTGATGCC
>JBGSOU010000473.1:0-3449 GCA_041739025.1 Hyphomonas sp. | reverse complement strand
CGACGGGAAGCAGAGCACCATCGCGGTCGGCGGCGGCACGGAATAGCGCACGGCGCGGCCGAGGTTGGACAGGTATTGTTCCGGCGTATGGGCCGGCACGCCGCGGATCGAGGCGCCGGCGATGATGAAGCCGAAATGGTGGAGCGGATAGGACGGGTCCGGCGCGAGGATCACGTCCCCCGGCGCGCTGATCGCCTGGGCGAGGTTGGCAAAGCCTTCCTTCGAGCCGAGCGTGACGATGACCTCGCGCTCCTTGTCGAGCTTCACGTCAAACCGGCGCTTGTAATAATCGGTCAGCGCCCGGCGCAGGCCCGGGATGCCGCGCGAGGCGGAATAGCCGTTGACGTCCGGCTTGCGGGCAGTTTCGACCAGCTTGTCGACGATATGTTGCGGCGTTGGCAGGTCCGGATTGCCCATGCCGAGGTCGATGATGTCGGCGCCCTTGGCGCGAAGGGCCGCCTTGGTCCGATTGACCTGTTCAAAGACGTAGGGCGGCAGGCGCCGGATCTTGTGAAAATCGGTGTTCATGGCGTCATCAGGCCTTCGGTTACGCGCGGCACGTTGAAACTCTCCCGGATCGCCGCAATCTCGGTTTCGGTCAGAAAGCCCGCCTCTGGCAAGGGGGGGCCGAACGTGCCGCGAATCTCGGCGGCGACGGCGAGGATGTCCTCCGCCCCGGACAACGAAACCTGCGCCCGGGGGTCGTTGTCGAAGGCATCCTGGAGGATCGCCATCGAGTCGCCCGAGGTCGCGAGCGCAGCGTCAGGCTTCCAATTTGCGTCAATCGTGGGAATGTCGATGATCGCGGGATAGCCCTCGCCCCGGATCTCGGTGCGGCGGGCATCATACCATTCCGGCGCATCGTTAATGGCTGTGCGCACCTTCGAAAACGAAGAGGTGCACGCTGTCGCCAGCAAAAGTGGCACGCCACATAGGAGAATCGCCGTGTTTTTCATGGTTAATCTCATTAAATCACAAACATTGTGATGAATAGATGAGCCTTAAAATCGGGGCAGAACCAAGACCAATGAGCAGTGCCAACCTTCCTACCTCCGGACAGGAGCCGCTCGCCGCGCTGATGGCGGCGCAGGATCCGATGCGCTGGCAGGTGCTGATGACCACGTTGGCGCTGGCAAATACCGAGTCGCAGGCCCTGATGACCGAGGTCATGACCGGCTCCGGCCCGCTCGCCACCGTGACCAAGGGCGACCCGATGGGCGCCTCGGACGCGTTCCGGCAGGTCGGCATGAACCTGGCGATGAACCCGCAGGCCCTGATGCAGGCCAACCTGGAGCTGATGCAGGGCTGGATGAAGCTCTGGCAGGAAATGATGTCCGAGACGCTCTCGCAGGAGACGCCGAAGGAAAAGGACAAGCGCTTTGCCGATCCCGAATGGCAGGTGAACCCGGCCTTCAAGTTCATCCGCAAGGCCTTCGACGTGAATTCGAAATGGATGAACAGCCTCGCCGACCGCGCGTCCGGCATGGACCCGGCGGTTCAGCTGCGCGCCCGCTTCTTCATGCAGCTGCTGACCGAGAGCCTGTCGCCCACCAACTTCCTCGGCACCAACCCGCAGGCGCTGCGCACCTTCATCGAGAGCGGCGGCGAAAGCGTTCTGGCCGGCCTGCGCCTCGCCCGTGAGGACGTGCGCAAGGGCAATGGCAAGCTCTACATCTCGCAGACCGACGAAACGCCGTTCCAGCTGGGCGTGAACATTGCCACGGCCCCCGGCGAAGTGGTGTTCCGCAACGACCTGATCGAACTGATCCAGTACAAGCCGACGCAGGAGATGGCCTATTCCAAGCCGCTGCTGATCTTCCCGCCCTGGATCAACAAGTTCTACATCCTCGATCTGCGCGAAGAAAACTCGATGATCCGCTGGCTGGTCGACAAGGGGCTGACGGTGTTCGTCGTGTCCTGGCGCTCGGCCGACACGGTGACCAAGGATTACGAGTGGGACGATTACGCCAAGAAGGGCATCTATGCTGCGGTGGAAGCCGCGCTGCAGGCGTCTGGCGCGAAATCGCTGAACGCGGTCGGCTATTGCATCGGCGGCACGCTGCTCACTTCCACCCTCGCCCACATGGCGGCGACGGGCTATGACAAGATTTCCTCGGCGACCTTCTTTGCCTCGCAATCGGACTTCGAACTCGCCGGCGACCTGAAAGTGTTCACCGATGGTCCGGGCCGGGACTATGTCTACGGCCTGATCGACGAACATGGCGGCATCATGCCCGGCAAGGAAATGTACGAGACCTTCAACTGGCTGCGCCCGATCGATCTCGTTTGGCGCTATGTTGTGGACATGTACATGCTGGGCAAGCCGCCGCGCCCGTTCGACCTGCTCTACTGGAACGCCGACCAGACCAATATTCCGGGCCCGGTGCATCGCCGCTACCTCAAGGAACTCTACGCCGAGAACCGTCTGGCCAAGGGCGAATATACCGTACTCGGACAAAAGGTCAGCGTGAAGGACGTGAAGATACCGGTCATGCTGCAGGCTTCGAAGGACGATCACATCGTGCCGTATGAAAGCGTGTTCCGGACTTCGAAACTGTATGGCGGGGACGCGTCGTTCGTGTTGTCCGGCTCCGGTCACATCGCCGGCGTGGTCAACCACCCCGACGCGAAGAAGTACCAGCACTGGACCAATCCCGGCGCCGACGCGGCGACGGCGGATGTCTGGCTGGAAACCGCCACCGAGACGGGCGGAAGCTGGTGGCCCACCTGGTGGGACTGGCTGCGGCCAAAGTCGGGCCGCAAGGTCAAGGCCGTTGCGCCGAAGGACATGGGCCTCGGCGCGGCACCGGGCAGCTATGCCGCAGTGCGCCTCGCAGACATCAAGCTGCCACCGGCCTGAGCCCTGCCCCAAGGCCGCGCGGGGCGTATTCACGAATTGAGACCGGCGCGGGAATGTGACAGGACGGAGCGCAACAGGCGCCCGGACGCGGCGCGCGAACAGGCCCGCCGCAATGAAAATTCTCCACGTCTGCTCCACCTCGGCCATCTCGGGCGCGAACCGTTACGCGTTTGACCTGGCCGCCGGGCAGGTCGCGCTGGGTCATGACGTGACCGTGGTGCTGCCCGAGGCGCCCGGCACATCGCTGGACCTGAAGCCGCCGGAAGTGAATTCCGTGACCTATGGCGGCATCTATGCACTCGGCCTGATCACCACGCTGATGCGGCTGAAGGGCGACATCCTGCACTGCCATGGCGGCAAGGCGGTGAAGTGGCTGCGCCTCATGCCGAACCGGCCAGCGGTCGTGGTGTCGCTGCACATCCGTTTCAAGAAGAACGCAATGGACCATGTCGACGGCGTGCATGCGCTCGCCGACTGGCAGATGGACGGTGTGAAGGCGTTCAAGGGTCCGGTGCGCAAGGTCAACAACTGGACGCCGAAGCTGCGCGATACGGCGCCCGGCGCGGCGGAGGCCTGCCGGGTGGCGGCG
>JBGSOU010000468.1:0-2482 GCA_041739025.1 Hyphomonas sp. | reverse complement strand
CGGGGTTCAAAGGCGGGCGCGGGCTCGGGTCGCAGGCGCACTTCCGGTTCGGGCCTCGGCGTTTCGGCTCGGTTGCGCAGCATGTGGTGCACGGCGGAAAGGCCGTACTCGATGGCGGTCAGCCGGTCCTCGAGCGCGCCGAGATCAAAGGTGGACTCGATGGACCGAAGGGCGAGATCGATCCGCGTGTAATCCGGTTGCGGCAGGTTGAGCACCGCTTCCTGCAGTGCGTTCAGACGGCGATCAAGCGTCTCATTCCGGCTCTGCCCGCGCAGGTCAGTCCGGATCGACGCGAGTGAGGCATCGAGTGAGGCAAACTGGCTGTAGACCGGCTCAAGGTCATTCGACTTGCGCGACAGGAAGTTCAGGTCGCTCTCGATTCCGGCGAGCATGCCCACGAGCGCGTCGGTCGACAGGCCTTCGGCAATCCGGGATTCAAGCCCGGCAAAGCGCGCCAGGATCGGTTCGAGATCGGGCTCAGGAATCTGGACATCCCGCACGGCCATCTCGAGCGCGCTGACGCGTTCCAGAACGACTTCGAGATCCGGGCGGGCGGCATACTCTTCGATGCGCACCTGAAGATCACTCATCTGGCTCTGGAGCGGTGCGAGGTTTGGCTCCGGGAGTTCGAGATTCTCGACCGCCACCTGAAGCGCAGCAAGACCACTGTGCACCGGGCCGAGATCGGCTTCCGGAATCTTGATCCCGGCAACCAGATCCTCGATCAGGGCAAGGCGAGGTTCGAGAGCAGGCAAAAGATCCGGCGGCCGGGACGCTGTCACATGTGAGGCCAGCGCCGCGATGCGGGTATTCACGCTTTCAATGTCGGGCATACGGAGATTGTCGATCCGCGCCGAGACGCCGCGCAGGTGCTGGTCAATGGCTTCAAGATGCACGGTCCGCATGGAAGCGATTGCTGCGGAGATGGCCGAAACGGACTGTTCAAGCCCGTTCAGGCGCCCGGCGAGTGCGTGGACGTCTTCATCGGGCGCCGTCATCGTGCGCTCCATGTCGGCCAGCTTCTGCTGCAGGGGCATGAAGTCAGGTTGTGGCGGCGTGTAGCTGTCGAGCGCCATCTTCAGCGCATACTCGACATCTTCCCGCGTGAGCGCCTTGCCCTGCGCGAGGAAGGCATCGACCTGTCGGGAGAGTTCTGAGTGGGATTCAGTGACATCGACAAACCGGCGCCGCATCCACCACCAGGCCACCGCCGCGCCAAGGAGCGCCGCGAGGCAGAGCAGGACGAAAATCTTGACGAGGAGAAACCACATGGTCAGGCTCCGGCAGGGGGGGATGTGAAGGCGTGAAGGATGAAGCGGCTCATTCGTCCGCCTTCACGATACGGATTTCGATGCGGCGGTTCAGGGCGCGCCCTGCTTCAGTCGCGTTGTCGCCAACAGGTTTGGCGGGACCGAACCCTGCCGCGATGATGCGGGACGGCGCAACACCGCGCTGGATCAAGGCGGCACGTACCGCCTCGGCGCGCCGCCGGCTGAGACTTTCGTTCAGCGGGGCGCTGCCGGTATTGTCGGTGTGGCCTTCCACCCGCAACCGGCCCGGGCAATCCGTTGCGGCGCGCGCGGTCAGGTCCAGCAAGGCCGCTTTCGAACTGGTGATCTGGTCACTGCCCGGATCAAACTCGATGCGGGACGCCTCCAGCAGCCGGGCAAGTTCCTCTTCGCAGGTTTCGACAACTTCCTGAGCGAGGATTTCCACGTCGCCGACGCTGCCATAGGGCAGGGACCGGTTCGCGAGGGCGCGCACCCGGTCCACTTCGCGCTCGGGCAGGGCGCAGCGCACATTCAGATGTCTGGATGTCAGGCTGACGACGCCACTGTCGCATTCCTTGAGCAGGTTTACGCCGCGTAGAGCCGTTTCCTCGAACCCGGACGGCGACGCGATCCCGATGACTTCGAGCTGGCTGACAACTTCTTCGATATGGCGCGGGAGATCCTTCTTTGCCTCGGCAATCACCGCGTCGCGGGTCGCGATATCCGGAACCCGGCCGTCGAGCGTGAGCTTGGCGCCCGAGAGCCGGAACAGAAATTCCGGCGCATCGGTGTTCGCCGGCGCGGCGCCGGAGGTTTCCGCCTGCCCCGTTCCGGCAGCAGCGCCCCCGAACTTGCCGAGAGGGGTGAACATGGGCTGGGTCTCCGCGATTGAAAGATGGCATCAAAGCTGCAAACGGCGCCCTGTGTGGACGCGTTCCTCCACTAAGTGGAATGCTTAGCTGTCACACCAATTTGGCTAAGCGCGTCTACTAGGACGTACGAGGCTATCCAGAAAGTGCGTAACCCAAGGGAATGGTCATAAGTAACCAATTAGACGTATGGTATCCCCGGCGCGGCGGAGTACATTGGGCAATTGGCAGCGGATTTCGCCCTTTTCCTGAGCATGGCCAATGACCAGTCTCGGTGACACCGATTCCACCTCCACCTCACTTCTGGAGCGCGTGAAGGCTGGCGAAGCCGCGGCGTGGGAG
>JBGSOU010000412.1:0-3169 GCA_041739025.1 Hyphomonas sp. | reverse complement strand
CTGCTCGGCCGGGCCGGCAATTCAACCGCGCCGCAAGCGCTGGCGATTTCGGCGGAACTTGAAGTCTTCGAGCGCACGCAGATCGAGTCCCTTCTGGCGCCGCTCGACAAGCGCGCCAACGCGATCATCCATGCCGAGGCGGTCGGCGTCGGTGCGGCGACGGCGGTGTCGATGAACGGCACGCTGGATGCGTTCATTGTGCTGTGGCGCAATGCGAACCTCGTGGCGCGCATCTCGCGCCTGTATTTCGGGCGGCCGCACCTGATGGGCAGCTTGCGCATCCTGCGGGACGTGGCGGCGATCGTGGTGGCGGCGCGGGCGCTGGACGATGTCAGCGAAATCACCGGCGACATCATTGGCGGGTTGCTCGGCCATATGGGCGGGCTGATTGCCGGGCCGGTGATGGATGGCGGCATCAATGCGATGATGACGCTGAAGCTCGGCTATCTCGCCAAGCGCCGGTGCCGCAGCTTCAAGGGCTGGTCGGCGGGCCAGGCGGCGGCGATTTCCGAGGGCGCGTTGCAGGAGGTGAAGGCCGAATCGGGCCCGGTGATTGCCGACCTGCTGAAGCGTCTCGGCGGGTTGACCTCGCATGCCGCGCGCGCCACCGAACGGGCCATGGCCGGCTCGCGAAGCGCCTGGGGACTGGTGCAGAGCTGGTTTGGCGGCAGCAAGCCGGCCGGAAGCTGAGGCGGCGTGGTGCATTTCTGCGCGTTCGGGGTTGCGGGTGTGCGCCGGAAAGGTCCGGGCCTTGCCGCGCCCGGGAATCCGGGATAGCTGACAGGCAATTGGTTTCTTCCGGGAGAGAGCGGCATTCGGTGGCCGCCGCCGAAGGCGCAACCGCCCCGGAATCGCTCAGGCAAAAGGGCCGGAAGAGACCCAACACGCTGGAAAGAGGCTGAAACAGGCCTCGCCGAAGGAGCAAGCCCGGCCATCGCCGGCGGAATCTCTCAGGCGCCAAGGACAGCGGGGGCGACGGACGTGCGGCGTTTGCTGCAGACCGTCTGCTGTCCGGGATGTGCCATGGCCGAAACGACGACACAGACTTTGAAACGCACCGCGCTGCATGCGTTGCACGTCGAATATGGCGGCAAGCTTGTGGAATTCGCCGGCTATGACATGCCGGTGCAGTTTCCGACCGGCGTGAAGGACGAACACCTGTGGACCCGCAGCGAGGCGGGGCTATTCGATGTTAGCCATATGGGGCCAGGCTTCCTGACGCTGGCCTCCGGTCCGCGCGCCGACCCCGCCGCCCATGCGGAGATCGCGGCGCTGGTCGAGACGCTGGTGCCCTCCGACATTCTCGGCCTCAAGCCCGGCCAGTCGCGCCTGACCGTTCTGCTGAATGACGCCGGCGGCATCCTCGATGACCTGATCATCACCCGTCCGTATGAGGAGGATCGCCAGGGCGAACTCTACATCGTCGTCAACGGCGCGATGAAACACCAGGACTGGGCGATTTTCGAGGCGGCGCTGGCGGGCAAGGCCGTGCTGACGCGGGCCGATGACGGCGTGCTGTTCGCGCTGCAGGGGCCGAAGGCGGAGAAGGTGCTTGCGGCCTATTTCCCTGCCTGCGCCGGCCTGAAATTCATGGAAAGCCGCCGGATGGAGCTGAACGGCGACACCTATACGGTGTCGCGCTGCGGCTATACCGGCGAGGACGGTTTCGAAGTGCTCGCGGACGCGGCGACCGGCGCTGAACTCGTCCGCCTGCTGCTGGATGATCCCTGCGTGCGCCCCATCGGCCTTGGCGCGCGGGATTCGCTGCGGCTGGAGGCGGGGCTTTGCCTCTACGGGCATGATCTGTCCCCGGAGATTTCGCCGGTCGAGGCGGATCTTGCCTGGGTGATCCAGAAGCGCCGCCGCGAAGCGGGCGATTTTCCCGGCGCAGACCGCATTCTCCGGGAGCTGAAGGAAGGTCCGGCCCGCAAGCGGGTGGGTATCCGGCCGCTGGAGCGCGCGCCGGCCCGCGAGGGCACGGAGATTTATGTCGACGGCGTCCCGGCCGGTATCGTCACGTCGGGCGGCTTCGGGCCGAGCCTCGATGCGCCGGTGGCGATGGGGTATATTGATGCCGCCTTTGCCACTGCGGGCACGAAGATCGACCTGATGGTGCGCGGCAAGGCCCGCCCCGCCGAGATTGCCAGCCTGCCTTTCATTCCCGCCCGTTACAAACGTTAATCCGTTCAAGGAGAGATCTGATGACCACTTATTATACCAAGGACCATGAATGGATCCGCGTTGAAGGCGACACCGGCACGGTGGGCATCACCGCCTATGCGGCCGGCCAGCTGGGCGATGTCGTATATGTGGAACTGCCGGAGACCGGCGCGAAATTTGCGCGCGGCGATGACTTCGCGGTCGTCGAAAGCGTCAAGGCGGCGTCCGATGTCTATGCGCCGGTGTCCGGCTCGGTGCTGGAAGTGAACGGCGGGCTCGCCGATGCACCGGAAAGCGTGAACGCCGCCGCCGAAGGCGATGCCTGGTTCGTGCGCCTCAAGCTGGCGGACACAGCAGAGCTGTCCGGCCTGATGGACGAGGCCGCCTACACGGCCTTCTGCGAAGGGCTCTGAACAAGATGCGTTACCTCCCGTTGACCGTTGAAGACCGCGCCAACATGCTCGCGGTGATCGGCGCCAAGTCCGCCGATGATTTTTATACGGATGTTCCGGAAGCGGCCCGCCTCAAGGCGAAGATTGCCGGATTGCCGGACCATCAGGGCGAGCTGGCCGTCGAGCGCCACATGACGAAACTCGCCGCCAGGAACCGGGCGGCTTCGGCAGGCCCGTTCTTTGTCGGCGCCGGCGCCTACAAGCACCATGTGCCGGCTTCGGTGGACATGATCATCCAGCGCTCGGAATTCCTGACGACCTACACGCCGTACCAGCCGGAAATCGCGCAAGGTACGCTGCAGACGATGTTCGAGTTCCAGACCCAGGTGTCGGCGCTGACCGCGATGGATGTCGCCAACGCCTCGATGTATGACGGATCGACCGCCTGCGCGGAGGCCGCGGTGATGGCGGCGCGCGTGACCAAGCGCAAGAAGATCATCCTGTCCGGCGGCCTGCATCCGCACTATGCGGCGGCGACGCGCCTTCTGTGCGAAGCGCAGGGGCTGACGGTCGTGCAGCTGCCGCTCGCCATTGATGGCGAAGGCGCGCTGGCGGCT
>JBGSOU010000393.1:0-13803 GCA_041739025.1 Hyphomonas sp. | reverse complement strand
CAAGGACAATCCGGATCTTCTCCTCGGCCGAAAACTTCCGCCGGGTCTGACGCTTGATTGCCTGCACATGCTTCTCGGCCGAAGACTCTTTCGGCCCGGATTTCTGTCTCATCTTCACTCCTCGTATCAGTTACGATGAGCGAGAAATCCTCCTTAAGCAATTTCGCCGATCTGTCTCACAGTCGCTGACGGGGAACACCCTCGTTTGGCAGGCCGGGCACCCCTCGCGTCGCGCCTCGCGTCACGCGCAAGGCCGAAACCCCAGTAAACACTGGGGGTCGCATTGGATTGCGCATCCAAGCACTTTGCTTAACAGCGCCGGGACAAATCGACTGTGGGGTTCGCTCGATCCTTTCAACCACGCGAGTTTCCTCACCCGGGCAATTTTTGGATCAACGCGGTACAATCTCCGCCAGCAGCGCCTCAGCTTGCGCCAAAACACCTTGAACAGCAGCATCCTCAAGATCCGGCGGATACCCGTACTGCCTCAATATCCGCTTCACCAGTACGCGGAGGCGAGCGCGGGCACTATCCCGATGCGCCCAATCAATGCTGACATTTGCCTTGAGCCCCTTCAGGAGTTCATGGGCGATCAACTTAAGCTGATCGTTCCCCAGTACATCCACGGCGCTCTGATTGTCCGCCAGCGCGTCATAGAAGGCAACTTCGTCCGGCGTCAGCCCCGACTCTTCACCCCGGCTGCGCGCCTCGCGAACTTCCTTGGCCAAGGCAATCAGCTCTTGCAGCACTTCTACGGTGCTGATGGCGTTGGTATGGTAACGGGCAATAGCCTCGGTCAGCCTTTCAGAGAACTTCCGCGTCTCGACGACATTTGAACTGCTGCGTGAACGTATCTCGTCGTTCAGAAGCTTCTTCAGGGCCTCAAGGGCAAGGTTCTTCTTCTCCATCTGGCCGACTTCGGCGAGGAACTCGTCGGACAGAATGGAGATGTCCGGCGATGATAGGCCCGCCGCAGACAGAATATCCACAATCTCGGTCGAAGTGACGGCGCCGTTGACGATCTGGCGAATGGCAAGGTCACGGTCAGCGGCCGACCGGCCGGATGTATCCTGCGCCTTCACCATCGCTGCACGGACAGTTTGGAAAAAGCCGACTTCGTCGCGCACCTCCCGCGCATCGTCGCTTGCAGAACAGAGCGCAAAGGCTTTCGAAAGCCCGAGCACAGAATCTTGATACCGGCGATGCGCGGCCTTCTTGGCCTCTTTATCCGTTTCTCGCTGCGCAGCTTCGTCCTGCATGGCAAGGATCCAGTCCAGCGCGCCAGCCAGCGCCACGAGGCGCTGATGCGGCGCTCCGGTCAGTCCATTGGAATAATCGTGCCCGTGGAACATGGTGCGCACGATGTCGAGACGCTCCAGAAGCGCCGCGACCGCTTCAGCTTCATCAATGCCAGCATTCTCCTGATCCGAAGCAGAATATTGTCCGAGTGCGGATTTAAGGTTCTGCGCCAGACCGATATAGTCCACGATCAGGCCGGCGGGCTTGTCCCGGAACACGCGGTTCACCCGGGCAATGGCTTGCATCAATCCGTGTCCGCGCATCGGCTTGTCGATGTACATCGTGTGCATCGACGGTGCATCGAACCCTGTCAGCCACATATCTCGCACTATCACCAGCTTCAGCGGATCTTTCGGATCCTTTGCCCGCTTCGCCAGGAGGTCGCGCCGCGTTTTGCCACCAATATGCGGCTGCCAGGCTTCCGGATCAGAGGCCGAGCCCGTCATCACGATCTTCACAAGGCCTTGAGCGTCATCGGCGGAGTGCCACTCTGGCCGAAGCGCGACGATCTGATCATAGAGGTCCACACAGATGCGGCGGCTCATGCACACAATCATCGCTTTGCCGTCCATCGCCTGCACGCGTGCCTCGAAGTGCGCGACCAGGTCCTCGGCAACCATTTTCAGGCGCTTCTCGGATCCGACCAGGGCTTCAACCGTGGACCACTTCCGCTTCAGCCGCTCCTGTTCGCTCGCTGCCTCTTCTTCGGTCAGCTCATCGATTTCGGCGTCAACCTTCGGCTTCTCTGCGTCCGGCAACTCGATTCGCGCGAGCCGGCTTTCATAATAGATCGGCACCGTCGCGCCGTCCTCAACCGCCCGGCTGATGTCGTAGACGTCGATATAATGTCCGAACACCGCCGGTGTGTTCACATCGCTCTGTTCAATGGGCGTTCCGGTGAACCCGATAAAGGAGGCATTCGGCAACGCATCGCGCAAGTGCTTGGCAAAGCCGTAGGCAATGGCGCCCGACTTTTCGATGCGCGCAGAAAAGCCGTACTGGCTCCGGTGCGCTTCATCGGCCATCACGACCACATTGCGCCGGTCTGTCAGCAGCGGATAGGCCTCCCCCTTCTCCGGGGCGAACTTCTGGATGGTCGTGAAGATCACGCCGCCCGATGCCCTCGCCAGCGCCTTCTGAAGATCTTCGCGGCTATCGGCCTGCACCGGCGTCTGGCGGATCAGATCGCGGCACATGGAGAAGGTCGAGAACAATTGATCATCCAGATCATTGCGGTCTGTGATCACAACGATGGTCGGGTTCTCCATCGCGGGTTCACGGACAAGCTGGCCGGCATAGAAGGCCATCAACAGGCTCTTGCCTGAACCCTGAGTATGCCAGATGACGCCGATGCGTTTGTCGCCTTTCGGATGGCTTGCGACACCCGGCAATCCGTGGTCTGCAGGATCTTCTGCAGTGCCCTTGCGCCCTACTGCCGATGGCCGTTCGGCGCCGCTGCCTGCCAGCGCGCGAACCGTCGAGACCACCGCGCGCTTCACGGCGTGGAACTGGTGATAACCCGCGATGATCTTGGCGACGCCGCCGGGCGTATCTCCGAACACGGTGAAATCGCGCAACAGCGACAACATCCGTCCACGTTCGAACACGCCCTCGATCAGCACGGACATTTCCGGGGCGCCCTTGGGCGCAACCTTCGCGCCATCCGTCGTGCGCCAGGGCATGAAGCGTTCGAGGTCGGCCGTCAGCGAGCCCACGCGTGCCTGCATGCCGTCGGTCGTGACCAGCACGGCATTTGCGCGAAAAAGCGACGGGATCTGCGCCTTGTACGTTTGCAGCTGATTGAACGCCGCGCCCAGTGTCGCCGTCTCGGCGCCGGGCTTCTTCACTTCGATCACGCCGACCGGCAAACCGTTCAGGAATACGACGACATCCGGGCGGCGGTTATGGCCGTTCTCGATCACCGTGAACTGGGTGATGGCCAGCCAGTCATTGGCGCGGTCATCGGCATCTACCAGGCGGACGGCGTCGCCCCGGATCGTGCCATCCTCGGTGCGGAACTCGACCGGTACGCCCTCGACCATGAACCGGTGCAGCCGCCGGTTCTCCTCGATCAGCGAGGGGCGCTCCAACGCCAACAGTTTCCGCAGCGCATCCTCGCGCGCTTCCTCCGGGATCTGAGGGTTCAATCGGGCGATGGCGCTGCGCAGACGGCCAGCGAGGATCGTATCGGAATACGCCTCGCGCTCGGGCTTAGGCCCATCCGGCCCCGAAACCGTATCGACCAGGCAGGCATAGCCAAGCGTCCCGAGCTGATCCAGCAGGACGGCTTCGACTTCGGCTTCGGTCAGCGTCGGCATCGTCTCAAGACTCCGTCTGCCTTCGATCGCGTATCATTGCTACCCCTCGCAAGTTTCGTTCAGTCAAAATTGTCGCCAAATTGAATTCTCGCTGATCATCGACAGCGGAACCATCGACTGTATCACTTTCCAAAAGAGACACCCAGTCAGGGGCGTCATCCGTGATTTCAAAAGTTAGATTTTCAATTCCTAAGAGGCGATCATCCCCTGCGGACGGAGCCGCTGTATAAATCGACTTGATGGCTGACTGGACCGCTTCGGGTAACGTTCCTGAAGCCAACTGATCCGCAGCACACGAACAAACCAAGCAGTGCCAAGGCCTCATCCCCGTGATGTCACGGGGTGACGGTTCCGGCTTTTGAGGGATACTTGTCAGGGGGGCGAAAGAGCATCCCCACATACTCATCCGTTGGAAGCGATTTGCATTGAACTGGGTTGGCGACTGCGCAAAATGCGGACCCTCGGCGTCATTGTAGAAGACATATACAGGAACGGCTCGCCCCCGGTTGTTCCACAAATCGACGATCTGTTGTCCTGTGCCGTCCAGACTCTCGTACTTGCCAGACTTGAACTGCCGTTTGGCTTGAACGCGAAGGTGAAACCCCTTCCCGGACTGGTCGGCAAACCAAAAGTCCCAGTCTGCACCTGTTGGTCTGCCGCCGGTTGCTTTAGTTCCCTTGCCCTCTTCCGGCTTTGTCCAACTTCTGATCACCAGGTCGTGCGGACTATGCCACACCGCTAGCATGAGAAGGATGCTTTCCGTGATTGTTTCTTCGTTGAAAGCCACACCATACCTCACGGATGATCGCACGCTCGTGGACGTCCAAGATGCCAGCCTACGAAAAGAGTCACAGAGGTCGGGCATTAGCACTCAGCGCTCTCCATCCGCTGGCCATCTGCAACCACCCGCAGTTCTCCCGACATCAGGCGCGGTAGCAGCAAGTCTCGAGTTTGGGCGAGGGTTCGGGATTCCGCGCGATTTGACCGAACGCGCTCCAACAACGGCGAGACTAGCCGTTCGAACATAGAAAAGGCTTCCGGCTTCCCCACAACAACGTCTCGATTCAACAAAGAGGGGGGCGATATGCGCTGGTGGCTTTTCGAGGTGCCGGTGACCATGCCTTGGAGCATTCCCCGAAAGCGGTCGTCAGAGAACAGACAAAATATAAGGCAGCGACCGGCTTCGCCTTTCGCAGTGAAGGCCAAAAACTCCGTCGAGCAAACTTGCAGGCGTTGATCGGGAGCTTCCGGCATCCAGATGCGCGGTATCTCCGGATTCAGCTTGGACAACAGGACGGCGTCCCTCGGAACGAACGTCTTATTGCTCTTTATCGTGACCCCCTGATCGATTGCAGGAATTTGGCCTTTGTCAAACGCTGGCAGACTGAAGTGCTCGACTTCCAAATGTGCCATTCCTTCAGGACTTGTCGTCTTGGTGTGGTACTCCGCAATTTGTTCAAGCTTAAAAAGGTTCCACCCGTCCGGAATGCTCTCTTCGTCGAGGCGGTCGGGGAATAGGGACCAGAGGTCTTTGGAGAGGTAGGCGGGGCGGCCTTCCATCTTGGCGCGGGTGGGGCCGAAATCGACGAACCAGTCCCGGAACAGGGCCCGCGCCATCGCGTCCAGCGTCTCGTTCATCTTCCGGTTCAACTCGATCTTGTCATCTAGTGCGCCAAGAGTGGCAGAGATAACTTTCTGTTCCGGAATAGGCGGCCAAACAACTTCAGCATCTCGAAGGAGGCCAAGGTTGATGTGTGGAACACCTGTTTGAATTGTAGCCCGCTCCACGTATTCATTGAAGATGGGGGATGTCAGGAAGTAATACACGAAATCGCGATCGGCTTTTTCAGGATCAACACGAACCGCCATTTGACTTTGAGAAACCACATACTTTTCGTGCGGCGCCTTATCCGGAATGATAGCCACCTGGCCAAGCGTTCCACGCTGGGTGACGATTATATCGCCGGGCTCCGCAGCATTTGACGTCAAGGTGTCGAGGAACTTCTTCTCAGAGACGTAAGCGAAAGGTCCGACGATGCTACGCCCCCCACTTCCCATGTTACTGCCGCGAATAACTGGCACTCCGGACATGGTGTAATCTTTTTGGGTCAAGTTTGAGCCAAAAGGACCACCGATCACTCGATGCTTTCCACCAATTGCCTCGGACAGTTTCAAGCTCACGCCCCAACCCCGGCGAGCCGCGCCCGGATCGTCGCTGTCAGTTCCTCCGCCTCCGCAAACTGCGCCTCCAGCGTCTCTTGCAGCACCGCGAACCGGTCCGCAAACGAGGTTTCGTCTTCCTCTGCCGCCTCAGCGCCGACATAGCGGCCCGGCGTCAAGACGTGACCGTGGGATCGGATTTCGTCGAGGCTCGCCGATTTGCAGAAACCCGGAACGTCCGTGTACCCCTCCCCTAGCCGCCAAGCATGGTAGGTATCCGCGATGCGGGCAACATCTGAATCTGAAAACTCCCGCCGTGTACGGTCCACCATGAAGCCCAGCTTGCGGGCGTCGATGAACAGGATTTCCCCGCGCCGGTCGCGCAGCTTCTTGTCGCGCGCGATGCCGTTGGATTTGTCCTTGGCGAGAAACCACAGGCAGGCCGGGATCTGGGTGGAATAGAACAGCTGCCCCGGCAGGGCGATCATGCAATCGATCACTTCGCCTTCAATCATCGCCTTGCGCATCTCGCCTTCGCCCGACTGGGTGGACGACATCGAGCCATTGGCCAGCACAACACCGGCCGTGCCCGTCGGCGCCAGGTGATGCAGGATATGCTGCAGCCAGGCATAGTTGGCATTGCCGGCCGGAGGCGTTCCGAACTTCCAGCGCGCATCCTCGCGCAGCCGCTCGCCGCCCCAGTCCGAGATGTTGAAGGGCGGGTTGGCGAGAATGAAATCCGCGCGCAGGTCCGGCAGCTCGTTCTTGTGGAAGGTGCCCTCGGAGTTCCACTTGATGTCCGCATCAATGCCGCGCACAGCGAGGTTCATCTTGCAGAGACGCCAGGTAGTATAATTGCTCTCCTGCCCATAGATGGCGATGTCGCCGAGCCGGCCGCCATGCGCCTCCACAAATTTCTCGGACTGCACGAACATCCCGCCCGAGCCGCAGCAGGGATCGTAGACGCGGCCTTTGTAGGGCTCCAGCATCTCGACCATCGTGCGCACCACGGAACGCGGCGTATAGAACTCGCCGCCGCGCTTGCCCTCGCTGCCCGCGAACTGGCCGAGGAAGTATTCATAGACACGCCCCAGCAGGTCGCGCGCCTTGTCCTTCCCCTCGCCCAGCGCGATGCCTGAAATCAGGTCGATCAGCTCGCCCAGCATGACCGGATTCAGCGCGGGCCGGGCGTACTCCTTGGGCAGCACGCCCTTCAGGGTCGGGTTCACCTTCTCGATGGCGATCATCGCCTCGTCGATCAGCTTTCCAATGGTGGTTTTCTTGGCGCTCGCCTGCAGGTGCGACCAGCGCGCCTCCGGCGGCACCCAGAACACGTTTTCGGCGAGGTATTCGTCAGGGTCTTCCGCGCCGGCCGGATAGTCCGTCAGCAACTGCTGGCGTTTCAGCTCGAAGCTGTCGGAAATGTGCTTGAGGAAGATCAGCCCGAGCGCAACGTGCTTGTAGTCCGACGGCTCCATGTTGCCGCGCAGCTTGTCGGCCGTCTTGAACAGACTGGCCTCAATGCCGAGGTCCGAGCCGTTGTCAGTGGATGCCATGGTATTCCCTCGCCCGAATCTGGACGCCTTCGTTCCATCGCTATCATGCGAGGTCAACCGCAATATGGGGGTGAAAGCCGCTCCCGCAGAAGATGCGGAATGGAAGCAAGGACTCTATCGCCCGCAGTCGTCTCCTTCGTGAAAACGCCCGTGTTCAAGTTTCCTAGGTTCGTCTATACCAGCGCCACACGCGGGTATGACGGAATTGGTAGACGTGCGAGATTTAGGTTCTCGTGTCGCAAGGCGTGGGGGTTCGAGTCCCTTTACCCGCACCAGACATCCAAGTGACGCGGCGGTGACGCCGCGACGCGACATGTGACGCGCCGGTGGCGCGGCGTCACCAAGCCGCTTTCTAAATGCAAAAAAAACAGAGCTCTAGGGTTCTCGCTTTAGATTTAGGTTCCAGCGCCGCAAGGCGTGGAGGTTCGAGTCCTCTCATCCGCACCAGCCCTCCATTCCGTTGAGGCCTGCCCGGAAAACCGGCGCATGCCCTGCGTCATCCCCTAAAAAAAAGAGATTTCACGCGTGTTTCCACCCGTGAAATCTCTCGCCCCTGTCGAAGCCCCCGGTCACCGGGAAATGCGACCGAACGCGCCACGCTGCCGAGGGGACAGACGTGGCGCGAGGTGTTGACGGGTTTACATCGCGTAGCGAACGCCGAGCATGAACTGGCGGCCCGTGTGGCTGAACTCCCGCGTCAGATCCAGCGTGCCGTCGCCGGTCCCGTAGATCCGCTCATCTTCGTCCGTGAGGTTGATGATCTCGAAGGTGAAGGTCATCTGGTCGCTGAAATTGTAGAAGGACGAGAAGTCGACGTGCGTCGGCCCGAACTTGCGCTCCTGCACGTGCCCGTTTCCGCCGGGTTCGCCGATCAGGTAGTCATCGCGCTTGTTCATGGTCACGCGCCCGCCATACTGATCGACTTCATAGTAGAGCGTGGCGTTGTAGGAGTTGGGCGACAGCCCCCGCGCATCGTCAGCCGAGACACGCGTGTAGTTGCCGGTGAACCCGAAATTCGAGAGCAGTCCCGGCAGGAAGGTGAAGGGCTGTTGATAGGTCACCTCGAAGCCTTTGACGGCGAACCCTTCGGTGCTGTTGGTCGGCACGAAGTGCGTGTAGGGCACCAGGGCCGGGTCCGCCTGGAACGAGGCGTCATAGGTCGGGTCCGCATAGATGGCGGGCCAGAACTCGGCATCGATCAGGCGGAGCTCTTCTTCGGTGGTCAATGATGTCACGATGTCCTTGTGGAAGACGGCCACCGAGAGCAGGCCTTCGCCGCCGAAATACCACTCCAGTCCGACGTCGATATCGTTCGACTCGTAGGGATTGAGACCGGGGTTGCCGAGGTTTCCGACAGTCCGGGTGGTATAGCCGAAGCTTGGACGCGCAATGTTGAGCGAGGACAGGCCCGGACGGGTCATGCTGCGCCCATAGGAGAAGCGGCCGACCAGATCATCATTGATATCGAGCGCAAGGTTCAGCGACGGGAGATAATTGTCGTAATCCCGCTCGACCGAGACCGGCGTCGCCCCGACCAGCGCTTCGGAGGTCACGGTCGTTTTCACGTACCGGATACCCGCATTGGTGCGCAGCGGCATGCCGGCGAGGTCAAACTCGCCGTTCAGCTCGACATATGCTGCCATCGTTTCTTCGCCGACCGTCCATCCATCCGCCAGCGACGGTGTGTATCCGGGCGCAATCAGGCCCGCCCGCTGAATGGCGCCGAAATCGACCACAGGGAATTGCACGAGCGACGGGCCGGACAGGCCATTGCCGAAATCGTCATACGGGAACGGCCGGAGGTATGCGCCGATGCCGGTGATCGTGGGGCTTGCGCCCTGCCCCTGCGAGGACGTCACCGAGCGGTCGTTATAGGCGACCCCCACCTTGGTCGAGAACTGGTCGCCCTCAAGGGTCAGGTTCAGCTTCGACGTGAAGTTTTCCTTTTCGACCCGGTTGGTCCGGTTCTGGTTGGTGAGCGCATCGACATAGTTGTTCGGATCGTTGACGTCGTAGGCGCCGTAGCTGATCGCGGCGACTTCGTTGTTGGAGTAGTCATAGGAATACGTGTGCGGGACAGAGCGGACGAAGAAGCGGAGTTCATCGCGGTCGGCATCGTTGCGTGCCCAGCCGATCATGCCGTCAGCGACGATCGAATCCGACAGCTGATATTCGCCGGAGAGCACGACCTGATCAAATTTCGATTCAGACGTCTGCAGACGGCTTTCGAACCAGGACGTGACATCGTCGAAGCTTCCCGCGACGATGTAGCGCCCGCTTCGATCCAGCGTGAACTCGAGCGGTGTCTGGCCGGTGAAGTTCCCCGGATTGCCGTGGGTCAGCAACCACTCCATCGAGTTGTAGCTTTCGCGGTCGTTGGTCAATTCGGAGTGGAGCAAGTCGAGCGAGAGCTCGAGCTGGTCGGTGGGTCTCCATTGGAAAGCGCCCGTCACGCCCAGGCGCGTTTGTTCGTTTCCGAAAAAGTCTGCGCGGGGAAGACGCGGTGCCCACAAGCAATCCAGCGGATCCGCAGCGGCGCAATCGCCCGCAGGTGTTCCATTCACGACCGGATTTGTGTCGGCCCATGAATCGTTGTTGACGAAGGGGGTCGTCCAGCGAACGCTGCCGAAGCCTTCCTGCCGCACCGTACGATCGGAATAGGCAACCGAGAACAGGGCGCCGATCGTGTCATTGGCGAACGTGTCGCTGATCATGAAGGCTAGACGCGGATCGGCCTCCTTGTTGAGATCATTGTAGGCCGCCTGCGCGGACGCCGACATTGCGAATCCGTCGAAATCAAACGGCTTGGCCGAATACAGATCGACCGTGCCGGCAATTCCGCCTTCTTCCAGCGACGCGGTTTGAGATTTCTGCACGTCAATCCGGTTGAACAGCTCCGCAGCAAACACATGGAAGTCGAACGAACGGCCGCTGTTCACGGTGATGCCGCCCGAATCGAGACCGTCACTGCCAGCGGGCACTTCCATGCCGTTCAGCGTGGTCCGCGTGAATTCAGGGCTGAAGCCGCGGAGCGTGATATTGCGCCCCTCTCCACCTTCGCGGGAAATTGAAACACCTGGCACCCGCTGGATCGCTTCGGCCAGGTTGAGGTCCGGAAGCTTGCCGATATCTTCGGCCAGAATGCTCTCGCGCGAATTGACGGCGTCGCGCTTCAGGTCCCGTGATTCCGCCAGTGAATTCCGGAAACCGGTTACCACTACAGCGTCCAAAGTCCGTTCTTCTTCGGCCACATCGCCTGCGTCTTGCGCGAAAGCCAAAGGACCGAAATGCACAGCGTTTGCGAAAGAAACACCAGCCAATAATACGATTTTCAGATTCTTGTTCATAACCTTCCTCCCTGGTCGTCCGGTATGACACCGGTATCATTTGACATTAAATTGAATCACGAGGATGTTGTCAAGCCAATTCAAAAAAGGCCCGCCCCCCATGAGATTCGAAGCCCCCCGGCGGATCGCCAGTGCGCGCGCGATCACCACAAGGAAGCTGCCGTTCAGGTGGCTAAAAACTTCTACCTATAGTCGGACCGCAGCGGCGCGGCGGACGAGCCCAGCTAGCCTCGGGAAACTGACCTTCGTCGTTGCGTTCGCGCTGGCGCTGGTCGGCTGCAGCTCCCCTGCCGGCCTGTTGATGGTTGACGATAGCTACACCGTATCCCAGCGCTTTGGGGCGCACAAAGACGAATATCCAGACATCGTTTGGCCAACCCTCTCGGTCGTTTCAGGACAATCCATTCAGTTCGATATTCCGTATAAAGACGTACCGGGCCGGACATTGCACATGGACGTCTTCTCGCCGCCACCGGCGTTGCAGAACAAGGCAGCCATCATCCTGGTCCACGGCGGCGGGTGGAGATCCGGAAACAAGTCCCACTTCTATCCCCTGGCAAACCTCTTGGCGCAGCGCGGTTACGTTGTGCTGCTTCCGGAGTACCGCCTCTCCGTCGAAGCGCCCTATCCCGCCGCCGCCATCGATGTGACGGATGCGGTCGCTTGGGCGACGGACCACGCGGCCCCCTACGGGTTTGAACCCGGCCGTGTCGCCATCGGAGGCGGCTCGTCCGGCGGGCAGCTTGCCGCGCTTGTTGCCTACACCGCCCGCACATCCCTTTTCCGTCAGCCGGTCTCATCGGATCAATCCCTGATGGCGCTGATCGATCTCGATGGTGTCCTTGACTTCACCACGCCGCTCGCCCTCGAACATGAAAATCTCAAGAAGGACAAATCGGCCGCGGGTCTCTGGCTGGAAGGCGCATTCGAAAAGCAGCGCGCCCGCTGGATCGAAGCGAGCCCGGTCAAACACATCGACGAACAAGCACCCGCCACGCTGATCATCAGCAGCGGGCAATTGAGATTTACGGCCGGAAGCGGCGAAGTGCTTGCCCGGCTCAGCGCCCTCGGCATCCGCAACCGGTATGTCGAGTATGACGAGGTTCTGCACACATTCTGGCTTTTTGAACCCTACCTTTCGCGTGTCGCGGAAGAGATCCATGCATTCCTGACGGCCGAGGCAGGCGCCGCTACGCTGGACGCAGCACGCGGCCAGAACCCCACCTCCGAAAACCCAACCGAGGGCGAATAGATGAAGCCGATTTCACTGCGTATACTGATCAGTTCCGCCGCCCTTGCGCTCGCCGGCTGCGTGTCGGCGCCAGCTGCGACATCCGCGAAGCCCGGCTACATTGTCTCGAAAGCCTGCAACGACCGCACCGGCTGTTTCACGCGGTTCCAGGACGCAATCGATCGATCCGCAGATCACAGCCCTGAAACCTGGGTCCGGATTCTGGTCGAGCCTGGCGACTATTATGAAAAGGTGCGAATCGACCGGGCTAGGATCGAGCTGATCGGGTCCGCGGCAGAGCAGACCCGGTTACATTTCGACGCGGTGGCCTCGACTGCGGGCGCCTATCACCGGGACAACTGGGGCACGCCGGGGTCTGCAACGCTGACGATCAATGCGGATGAAGTGACGGTGAAAGACCTCACGGTCGAGAATACCTATGACTATCTGTCAAACGACCGGCTGGACGATCAGCACCCGGACAAGAATGGAAATCCCCAGGCTGCCGCCGCCCTTCTCGATGTCGCCAGCGACCGGGTCCTGATGAAAGGCGTGAAGCTGATCGGCTATCAGGACACACTCTTTCTCAACGGCGGGCGGTTGTATTTCGTTCAAGGCTTCGTGTCCGGCAATGTGGACTTCATATTTGGCAACGGGACCGGGCTGTTCGAGGACAGCACGATCGAATCCCGGCTGCGCGGATCGTCCCACCCGGCAGGCGAAGTTCAGTCATTCATCGCCGCCCCGTCAACACAGCTCGATCGCCCCTTGGGGCTCGCCTTCCATCGTTGCCGCCTGACGCGGGAAACCGGATTGCCCGACCGCTCCGTGACGCTCGGCCGGCCGTGGCACCCCACGACAAGATTCCCGGACGGGCGCTACGCTGATCCGGACGCGGTCGGTTACGCTGCATACATCGACACCTGGATGGACGCGCACATTCATGAAGACCGCTGGTCCTCGATGAACGGAACCGCGCGGGACGGTTCGAAATCAGCGGTCTTCTTTCCGGAAGATTCCCGCTTCTTCGAGCTTGGCTCCAGCGGGCCTGGCGCGCTGCCGAACACGCGTGACATGAAGTGGCAGTCCTCGCTCGGGATTGACGACATCCGCAGCATCGTCTTCGAAGGTTGGGAGGCCCGCCCGGAAGATGCACGCTGACGCTTAACCCAGCTCCCCGTGCAAGGCGCTCAGGATGTCCGGAAGATGGGTTTCCAGGTCTTCGGCAATCAACCCGGCGCCGACGCGGCGGCCGGCCTCGCCGTGGATCCAGGCGGCCATTGCGGCAGCCGTGAAACTGTCGACGCCTTGTGTCATCAGGCCCGCCAGGATGCCCGCGAGCACATCGCCGGAGCCGGCGGTCGCAAGCCAGCGGGTTGCGTGCGTATTGACGACAACCTTCCCTTCAGGCTCGGCAATCACGGTATCGGCGCCCTTCAGCAGGACGACGCAGCCGGCGCGCGCCGCAGCCAGACGTCCGGCTTCGATCTTGTTCGGCGCGGTCGACAGAAGATCGCCAAACAGGCGCTCGAATTCACCGGTATGCGGCGTCAGCACGTCGCCGGGTCGCAGCTGCGCGAACAGCGCGGCGGGCGCGTCAGCGAACACCGTGAGCGCGTCGGCATCCAGCACGCAGCGCGCCGTCGATTTCAGAAGCACCCCGACATTCACCCGCGTCTGAGGTGTAACCCCCGCCGCAGGTCCGATTACGGCGACCGTCGCGGTGCGGGCCGCTTCAGCGAGCTCCTCCGGTCCGTCCACGGAGGATAGCATGATCGCCGTCAGGTGCGCAGCGTTCACCATCATGGCCGAGGGCGGTGAGAGCAATGTCACCAGGCCGGCCCCGGCGCGCAGGCCGGCGCGGGCCGACAGGCGCGCAGCGCCGGTGGAAC
>JBGSOU010000387.1:0-2297 GCA_041739025.1 Hyphomonas sp. | reverse complement strand
CTCGCCGCTCTCGGTAAAGGCGACCACCGACGGGGTGGTGCGATTGCCCTCGGCGTTTTCGATGACTTTCGCTTCGCCGCCTTCCATGACCGCCACGCACGAGTTCGTGGTGCCGAGGTCGATGCCAATGATCTTGCTCATGTTGTCTCTCTCTTCTGTCAGCTGCCGTTCGCGGGGTTTGGGTTCGGTCTGCTCAGCAGCCCCGGCCGCCAATGGCTCTTTCAAGTTATACGTTTTGAGCGGTGGAGACGGGCTTTGAATCCGCTCACCTGTTCGGTCGTCGATATGGGAAGAATACCCCGCCGCTCAAGGGGCGGATGCACATTTGGACCGCTCTTGTCATTGGCGGCGTCTATGTCGCAACCGGGCAGGATCTATTTGAAAATCATTCTCAACTACACCATCTTGACCGGCATGAGATTGAGATTGCCCCCCCTGCCGCGCTCCGCCCTGAAGACGCTGACCTACAGCCTGATGCACTTCACGGTGGCGATCAGCGTCGCCTTTGCCCTGACCGGCAGCTGGCAGGCGGCGCTCGCCATCGGTCTGATCGAGCCGCTGGTCCAGACGCTGGCCTATACGCTGCACGAAAATGCCTGGGCGAAAGCCGGCGCGCAGGCGATTACGCTCGGCTGATAGCTCGACGCTGCGGCAATCATCCCTATCTGTGAGGACCAGATAGAGGACATCCCCGATGAAATACGCGAAACTTGGACGGACCGGACTGGTCGTCTCGAAACTCTGCCTTGGCACGATGACGTTCGGCGGCGATGGCGGCATCTGGAAATTCATCGGCAAGCAGCAGCAGGAAGAGGCCGACGCGCTGGTGCGCAAGGCGTTCGATGCCGGCATCAACTTCTTCGATACCGCGGACGTGTATTCGGCCGGCGTCTCCGAAACCATTCTCGGGCAGGCCATCCGCAACACCCGCTTGCCGCGCGACGAGATTGTCGTCGCCACGAAAGTGTTCGGCCGGGTCTCGATGCTGGTTCCCGGTGACGCCACGGAGGCCCAGACGGCCGAAGCCGGCCGGCGCGAGACCCGGGCGCGCAACATTTCCGGCCTCTCACGCAAGCATATCTTCGACGCGGTGGACGCCAGCCTGACGCGGCTTGGGCTTGACTACATCGACCTCTACCAGGTGCACGGTACCGACCCGCTGACCCCGATCGAGGAGACGGTCGAGGCGCTGGACGCGGTCGTGCGGTCCGGCAAGGTGCGGTATGTGGGCCTCTGCAACATGCCGGCCTGGCTGATCATGAAGGCGGTGGCGTATGCCGAGCGGCGCGGGCTGGCCCGGTTCGAAAGCTGCCAGATGTATTATTCCATCGCGGGCCGCGACCTCGAGCGCGAAGTGGTACCGATGGCGAAGGATCAGAGCCTCGCCATCCTGCCCTGGAGCCCGCTGGCGGGCGGATTCCTGTCCGGCAAGTTCACGCGCGACGGGGCAGGGCCGAACGATGCGCGCCGGACGATTTTCGACTTCCCGCCGGTCGACAAGGACAAGGGTTTCGACATCATTGATGTGATGCGCGAGATCGCTGCCAAAAAGGGCGCAACCGTGCCGCAGGTGGCACTGGGCTGGCTGCTGCACCAGAGCCATGTGACCAGCGTGATCATCGGCACGCGGACGATGGACCAGCTGGCGGACAATCTGGGCGCGGTGGATCTGGTACTGGACGGCGCGGATCTCGCGGCCCTGGACGCTGTCTCGGCGCTGGCGCCGGAATATCCGGGCTGGATGCTGGACCGGCAGGGCATGGACCGGCGCGGGCAGGTCTGACCGGCCGGCTCAGGAAATCTTAAGTCCGGCAGGCTAGTCCTGAGGCTTGTTTTTGCGGGCGGCGGCATGGACGAGCACACGACGCGCAAGGTGGCGGCGGGCGGGTAGGGGCGTCTCCTGGCGCTGATGCTGTTGCTGTGCGCCGCCAATGCCGTTTTCTGGTTGCCGCAGCTTGTTCAGGTCTTGTCCGGCCTTGCGGGCGGCGATCCCGTGCTGGCCTTCGCCAACCGCGACCTCGCCAACTATTGGCTGGCCGGTCAGTTGGCGGTGTCGGGCGACGTGACGCCGCTGTTCCGGCAGGAGACGCACCAGGCGGCCCTGCAGGCTGCGTTCGGCCTCGAGGCGATGGAGGTGCGCAACTGGTCCTACCCGCCGCACTTTCTGTTCGTCGTGCTTCCGCTCGGTCTGATGTCCTATCCGGCAGCCTATGCTGCGTTCCTGCTGGTGACCGGCGGCTGGTTCCTTTGGACGGTGCGCAGCCTCGCCGCGCGCCTCGCCGACGGCGCGCCGCCAC
>JBGSOU010000381.1:0-2122 GCA_041739025.1 Hyphomonas sp. | reverse complement strand
GAGATTCACGCCGAGGTGCAGCACGGCGCAGGCCAGCGCCAGCCGCAGGATCGGTGAGGCCACCTGCCAGCGGGTCATGCCGGCAGCCTGCGCCACCACGATTTCAGAATCCTTGTGAATGCGGTTCAGCGACCAGACGGCGCCCACAAAGATCGCCAGCGGCGTCAACAGCGCCACGACCTGCGGCGATCCGAGCATCACGATATAGAAGTAGGTCAGCGCAGACTGACGGTTTTCAAGGATCAAATCCGTCCGCGACAAGCCCTGGGCCAGCAGCGCCATCATGACGAGACCGCCGACGATGATCACCACAGCCTGCAGAACCTGACGGAAGAGATGGGCCTGGATTTTCGTCATTTCCGGATGGGTGCGACACTCTATCGTGTAAAAAACAGGCAGTTAGGACATGTGAATTCCCTTGCTAACGAGTTGCGCTTGGCGCGTCGATGCTTAGTTTCCGCTGCAAACGGAGTTTCCACACATGAAAATCACATTCGCAGAAAGCGCCAAGGCCGATATCGCGGCATTCATCGTTGATGAGGGCGATCAGCTGCCTGAGGCCGCACAGGCGCTCGACAAGGCCAGCGGCGGCCTGCTTTCCGAGGCGCTGGAAGGCGGCCGGTTCGACGGAAAGACCGGCCAGCAGGCGATTGTCGTGCTGCCGAAAGGCGCCGAAGCGCGCCGCGCCGTCCTGATCGGCGGCGGCAAACCGAAGAAGCGCGACACCCGCGCACTGGAGAATATCGGCGCTCATCTGGTGAAAGCGATCGCCGCCAGCGGCTTCAAAACCGCCTCGCTGGTCGCTGGCGATGCCGAATCAGCTGCGCGGGCAGCGGTCGGCGCCAAGCTGGCTGCCTATCGTTTTGATACCTACTTCACGAAAATGAAGCCGGACCAGAAGCCCAGCCTCTCCGGACTGACCATTGTTACAACGGATCCGAAAGGCGCCAAGTCGGCGTATCTCCCGCTCGATGCAGCCACCGATGGTACCTATCTCGCCCGCGATCTGGTGAACCTGCCACCCAACGACCTCTATCCGGAATCCTTCGCCGAGAAGGTCAAGGAACTCGCCGCGCTTGGCCTTGAGGTCGAAATCCTCGGCGAGAAGCAGATGGCGAAGCTCGGCATGGGCGCGCTGCTTGGCGTTGGCCAGGGGTCAGTGAAGGAAAGCCAGCTCGGTATCATGAAGTGGAATGGCGGCAAGCCGGGCGAGGATCCCGTCATCCTCGTCGGCAAGGGCGTCTGTTTCGACACTGGCGGCATCTCGCTGAAGCCCGGCCCCGGGATGGAAGAGATGCGCGGCGACATGGGCGGGGCCGCCGCCGTCACCGGCACCATGCGCGCGCTCGCGCAGGCCAAGGCCAAGGTCAACGTGGTCGGCCTGATCGGCCTCGTCGAGAACATGCCGGACGGCAATGCCATCCGCCCGGGCGACATTCTCCGCTCGGCGTCCGGCCAGACGATCGAAGTCCAGAACACCGACGCCGAAGGCCGTCTCGTGCTCTGCGACGTGCTCTGGTACGCGCAGGAACACTTCAAGCCCAAGGCGGTCGTCGACCTTGCAACGCTGACCGGCGCCATCGTCATCTCGCTCGGCCACCACCATGCCGGCCTGTTCTCGAACTCGGACGATCTCGCCGAAGAACTGACCAAGGCCGGGATTGCAGAAGGTGAGCGCGTGTGGCGCCTGCCGATGGGGCCGGAGTATGACTCCCTGATCAAGTCCAAGTTTGCGGACATGCGCAACATTGGCGGGCGCGCCGCTGGCTCGATCACCGCCGCGCAATTCCTCAAGCGCTTCGTCAAGGACGGCGTGCGCTGGGCTCACATCGACATTGCCGGCGTGGCCTGGGTCGAAGGCGAAAAGGCCCCGACCGATCCGAGCTGGGCTTCGGGCTTCGGCCCGCGGCTCCTGACGAAGTGGATCATGGACAATTATGAGTGAGGCCATCCGGCCGGAATGGTGGTTCTACCACCTCTCGCGCACGGCGCTGGAGGTGGCGGCGCCGCCGCTGATGCAGAAATGCCTGGAGGCGGGATGGCGCGTGCTCGCCGTCTCGCCGGACCTGGAGCGGCTGGCGAAACTCGACGCCGCGCTGTGGACCTTTGACGATGCCTCGTT
>JBGSOU010000349.1:0-1874 GCA_041739025.1 Hyphomonas sp. | reverse complement strand
GAACAGCGCCTCTGCGCTGTCCCGCGCTGCAGCCAGTTCAGCCGCAGCTGCTCCGGCCTCGACAGAGGCAAGCGTTTCCGCCTTCACCGCGCCCGGCATGTGCAGGCGCACGTTCCAGAGAGATGATCCGCATAGGGCATGGGCCGCCATCAGGCGCAGCGCGATGGCGGGGCTGCGGATCAGGCTCGCCTGCGCGGCGCCGTGCCGGTGCAGGCCGATATAGTCGGCCATCGGGCCGGACATTTCTGCACGAGCATCGGCGGCGGGCGCGGCTTCGCCTTCACTCTTCGTCGTCCTGGCCTTCCGGGCTTCGGCGGCTTTGAGCCAGCCTTCATGGAACGTGACCGTGCCATCATGGCGTTGCTCGACAATCACCTTGCCGCCCTGCTTCTTCGTCGTCTGGACGAAGTCCCAGCGCTGGAAGTAGGCCCCGCGCTCCAGCAGGATTACGTTGGCCCAGCCGCGCTGGCGGTAAGCGTCGATGCGCTCAGCGATCACCGCGCCCTGCGCTTCCCAGAACGCGGCGGCATCTGCAAACACCGCTGCCTCGCCGAACAGGTCGGCTGTCACGGCGCCGGTATAAACAGCAAGGTCGAACTGGGCCTTGTCGGTGGTGATCGCGGCGCCGCCGGTCACCCATGCCCGGCAGGCCCGCCCCATCGGGGCGCGCTCCGTCTCGCTGTTCCATAGCTTCAGCCAATCTGCCTGCTGAGCAGGTGTGGAAAGCGTCAGAGCGCGGACCGTTTCGCGGTCGATCTCCTCATCGGCGTAGAGCTTGCGGATCGGCGCGCTGAGCGCGGCGAGCGCCAGCACACGTCGGACGTTGAGTTCCGTGACGCCAAAGAAGCCAGCGATGTCCTCGACGCTCCGCTCTTCGTCATGGAGCTTCCGGAAGGCGGTATATTGCTCCATCTCGGTGGCAGGCAGCCGCGCGACATTCTCGATGATCGAGGCTTCGATAGCGGAGGCGGCGTCGCCTTCCTGCATTACGGCGCAAGGAACCAGCGGGTCGCTGCCGGTCTCCTTCGCGATTTGCAGCAGGGCAAAGAACCGGCGGCGTCCGGCAACGATGCCATAGGTCTCGCCTTCACGCCGGACGAGGAGCGTCTGGCGGATCCCTTTCTCCCGGATCGATGGCAGGATGTCGGAAACATCCGGGGCTTTCCGCCCATGGCGCATGTTGAGTCTGGAAATGCCGAGCGCGCTCAGCTTGATATGGATGAGGTCTGGTTGTGACATGGGGTGATCCTCAGAACGGGAAAAGATGGGATGGGGCCAGTGCGAGGCCGAGCCGCCAAGGCGGCAGGTGCCAGCCCACCGAAACGAACGGCGCGCCGAAGAAGTCGAGCGAAGCATCTGGGGTGCTGGCGCCGAGATCGAAGTCCCGGATGATCAGGTCCGGCCTTCGCCCGGCGACCCAGAGGCCGGTGACAAATCCCTGCTCGATGTCGAGCGTCAGCGAGGGGCGCGGACCAAGAAGCTGTTCGAAGATGTCGGTCATCATCCGCGCTCCAAAGCATCGGCATGGCTCACAAGCCGCGCGAGCGTTTCGCGGGCCACAGCCATGCTCTCCGGGAGGAGTTCGTTCGCGACGTCCGTCAGGTAACTGTTATCCGTACCGGGATAATTGGCCTCGATGCCAAACAAGGCTGCGGCGGTGCGCACGAGGTCTACGTCCTCCAGCGTAACGCTGAGCACGATCCCGCAATAGAACCAGTCACCTTGGCGCCAGCTCTCCATGACGGCTTCGGCCGAGGCTTGCGCCTCGGCGAAGCGCTGGCGGAAATTGTTCCCGGGCCCGATAAAGCCCGGCGCGCCAATGTACAGCGAGGGCCAGAAACCGTCCTGGCGCTGGTCCGGACTATCCTGACAAT
>JBGSOU010000343.1:0-1765 GCA_041739025.1 Hyphomonas sp. | reverse complement strand
ACGCGGGCGGCCTGGAGTTCGGTTTCCATGTCGGCGAGCTTGAACTGGACGCTCTGGAAATCGGCGATGGCCTTGCCGAACTGGGTGCGCTCCTGCGCGTAGGCGACCGCCTTGTCGAGCGCGAGCTGGGCGCCGCCGAGGGCGCAGGCCGCGATGTTGAGACGGCCGCCATCGAGACCTGCCATCGCGAACTTGAAGCCATGGCCTTCCTCGCCGATGCGGTTGGCCGCCGGAACGCGCACCTCATCGAGGATGACCTGCGCGGTGGGCTGGCTTTTCCAGCCCATCTTGCGCTCGTTGGCCCCGAAGGAGAGCCCCTTCATGCCTTTCTCGAGGATGAAGGCGGAGACGCCCTTTGCTCCGTCATCGGATGTTCGGGCCATCAGGACATAGACGTCCGATGTGCCGGCGCCGGAGATGAACTGCTTGGTGCCGGTGATGACATAGTCGTCGCCGTCGCGCACGGCCCGCGTCTTGAGGCTTGCGGCGTCCGAGCCGGAGCCGGGCTCGGTCAGGCAATAGGAGGCGATCAGGTCCATCGAGGTGAGGCGCGGCAGCCAGGCCGCGCGCTGTGCGGACGAGCCGAACGTGTCGATCATCCAGGAGGCCATGTTGTGGATGGAGATGAAAGCGGCGCTGGAGACATCGCCATAGGACAATTGTTCGAAGATCAGCGCGGCATCGGTGCGCGTCAGGCCGGCGCCGCCGAACTCTTCCTTGACGTAGATGCCGGCGAATCCGAGCTCGGCGGCGGACTTGATCACGTCGACCGGGAAGTGGCTGTCGCGGTCCCAGGCTTCCGAATGCGGCAGCAGCCGGGCCTCGGCAAACTTGCGCGCCATGTCGCGGATCATCACGCGCTCATCGTCAAACATCAGGCTCATTGGCACCGCGCCCTTATCTCATTAAGTGTGGCCCCGAAATGCGATGGAGCGCCCCTCGATGTCAATGCGACGCCTTCCCGAAGGGTACTCGATTTCGGGCCTCGCAGCCGACGAAATCCCGGCCTTGATCGCGGTGGACCTTGCCTCCGGCCGGCTGTTTGCGGGCACCGGCCTGTTGCCGGAGGACGCAGGCAACGATTTTGTGCCGGCGGACGTGTATGAGGCGGCGATCCCTGCCGGCCACCTGTTTGTGGCACGTGATCGCAAGGGCAACCCGGTGGGGTTTGCGCTGACCTCGGTGCGGGAGGGCTCGCTCTATCTCGACCAGATCAGCGTGGACCCGGCGCATGGCCGCAAGGGCCTTGGCGCGGCGCTGGTCCGGCGGGTGGTGAAGGATGCCGGGCAGCGGAAGCTGAAGACGGTGAGCCTGTCCACCTTCCGGGACGTGGCCTGGAACGGGCCGTTTTACCGGTCGCTCGGCTTCCGGGAAGTGCCCCGCAAGCGGATGACGGGCTGGATGCTGGAGATTGAAGGCGTGCAGGCGCAAAAGGGCCTCGACGTGGACAAGCGCTGTTTCATGGCGCGGCGTTCCGGCTGGTTGTGAGCGGGCGGAAATTGTCGCAAAAGGGCGCATGACCCAGTTTCCCCAATCCTTTCCCGCCACCCGGATGCGCCGCCTGCGCCAGGCGCCCTGGGTGCGTTCGCTGACCTCCGAAAACGTGCTGACCCCGGCGGACCTCGTCTGGGCGGTGTTCGTTCATGATGGCGAGGGCCGCGTGCCGGTCACCTCGCTGCCCGGCGTCGACCGGCTCTCCGTGAAGGAAGCAGCAGGCGCGGCGAAGCGGGCGAAGGCGCTCGGCATTCCGGCAATCGCGCTGTTT
>JBGSOU010000311.1:0-1867 GCA_041739025.1 Hyphomonas sp. | reverse complement strand
GAACAGCTCCTTGCGTTCCGCCTACAGACGTTCGTGAGTGCCCCTCTCGTCGCGTTCCATATGCGCGGCGTATCCGACGACATCGGCGGCGAGAATCGTGGTGAGCTTGCGTTCCATGACGAAAGCCGTCCTGGCGGCCAGGCGGATTCTAGGAGTGCGAGATGATACGCCCTACGTCTTCGACCCGATATGCCAGCTTTCCTGCTCTAATGATCGCAGCACGAACTCAACTGAATAGGGCCTCTTCGGGTCAGATTCAGCCCAGACGCCAGGCGGGCCATAGGTCCGGTTCACCTGACGTGAGCCCCTGGATTTCCTCCAGATTTGGGTAGAGTCCGTCCCAGCGAGGGAGACGGACGATGAAGCGATCACGGTTCAGGGAAGAGCAGATTATCGGTGTATTACGGGAGCAGGAGGCCGGGGCACCGACGGCGGATGTCTGCCGCAAGCACGGCATCAGCGGGGCAACCTTCTACAAGTGGAAAGCCAAGTATGGCGGTCTTGATGTGTCCGAGGCGCGTCGGCTGAAGGTGCTTGAGGACGAGAACGCGAAGCTGAAGAAGTTGCTGGCGGAGGCGATGTTGGACAACGCCATGCTGAAGGACCTCGCAGCAAAAAAATTCTGACGCCCGACGCGCGGCGAGAAGCGGTGGCGCATCTCTGCCAGGGGCATGGGGTGAGCCAGCGTCGGGCGTGTTCCGTACTCGGGGCGGACCGGACCTCGGTCCGCTACCGGAGCTGTCGGCCGGATGATGGAGCGATCCGGCTTCGGCTGCGTGAGCTGGCAGCCGAGCGCCGCCGGTTCGGCTATCGCCGCCTGCAGATCCTGCTGCGGCGGGAGGGGATATCGATGAACCATAAGAAGCTGCGCAGGCTCTACGGCGAGGAACGGCTGCAGGTTCGCCGGCGCGGCGGTCGCAAGCGGGCGCTGGGCACTCGGGCGCCGATGACGCTGCCACAGGGTGCGAACCAGCGCTGGTCGCTGGATTTCGTGAGCGACACCCTGATCGACGGAAGGCGATTCCGCATCCTGGCCGTGGTCGACGACTTCACGCGCGAATGCCTGTGCCTGGTCGCCGATACCTCGCTGTCAGGGGCCAGGGTCGTGCGAGAGCTGGATCGGCTTATCGCTGGCCGCGGCAGACCGCTGAGCTGCGTCTCCGACAACGGCACCGAACTTACCAGCCTGGCGCTGCTCAAGTGGTCACAGGACACCGGGATCGACTGGCATTACATCGCGCCCGGCAAGCCGCAGCAGAATGCCTTCATCGAGAGTTTCAATGGCCGCTTGCGCGATGAGATGCTGAACGAGGTTCTGTTCACCTCGCTCGCCCATGCCAGAGCGGCCCTGGCCGAATGGATGATCGACTACAACACCCAGAGGCCTCACTCAAAGCTCGGCTGGCTGACGCCAGCCGAGTTCGCCAGTCTCAGCACCCGGCCCACGCAACGGCCATCGGGCGCTGCGCTTGCTGAGGGCTCCGCGCCCATGGCCGTTGCACCAACCGCCCAGATGGGCTCAGATCACGACGAGACTCTACCAATGGCCGGATGAAACTTGGGGCTCACGTCACGCCCAACAAGGAGACTGTCCATGAGCAGAATTTGGTTCATCACTGGAGCTTCCCGTGGCATCGGCGCGGAGATCGCCAAGGCGGCCTTGGCATCCGGTGACCGCGTGGTGGCGACCGGGCGCGACTGGGCGCAGATCGAAAAAACCTTCGCCGCCGAAGGCGACCGCGTCCTCGCCGTCGAGCTGGACGTGGCCAAGAAGGGCCAGGCCGAAACCGCAATCGAGGCGGCGGTGGCGAAGTTCGGCCGCATCGACATCCTGGTCAACAATGCCGGTTATGGGTCGCTGGGACTG
>JBGSOU010000274.1:0-9308 GCA_041739025.1 Hyphomonas sp. | reverse complement strand
CACGAGGTCGTCCGCCGGCAGGGCTTCCCCCGCCAGCGGCGCTGCGCGTGCATTGATCCGGGCTTCGACGGCCGCGTCGAACTGCGGTTCGAAGAGATAGATAGCCCCTGTCACGGCGAGGATCACGGCGAACGGGATGACCATCAGCCCGGCGAAGAAATGCCAGCGCCAGACACGGTGCTGGAGCGATGTGCGACTGGCGCTGGCCATGGGTCAGAACCTCGCGCGAATGCCGCCGAACACGGCGCGGCGTTCGACCGGGTAGTAGATCGCCGAAGCCGGCGACGCGGTGATCACCGCGCTGACATCACCGGCTGCAGATTCGTCCGCAAGGTTGCGGGCGTCCAGGAACAGGTCGATCTTGCCGGTCGCCTTCCAGCTGGCGGTCGCCCCGAGCAAGGCGTAGCCATCGGTCTGGGTCGTGTTGTTGTAATCCGACCACGGACCATCCACGACCCATTCGACGTTTGGCGCAATCGTGAAGCGGTCCTTCGAGAGGCGCAGCTCCGCCCGGTACACATGTTCCGGAATCACCGGCAAGGCATTGTCGCCATACTGTGCATCGCCTTCAAACTTGAAGTCCGAGTATTGATACACCTGACGCAGTGACAGCCAGTCCGCAAAGTTGAGAACGAGGCCCGCTTCAATGCCGGCATGGGTCGTCTTGTCCGCATTGAAGGTCGAGGCGGGAATGTCCGGGCCGACGGTGAATTGCAGCATCTCGCCGTCAATGTCGGCCGTATAGAGCGACACGTCCCATTCCGCGATTCCGGCACGTCCGCGCGAGCCGACTTCGAAGGTCCAGGCGGTCTGCGCCTCGACCGGCACGAAGGTCGCGATCTGCGCAACTTCGCTGAAGCCGGGGAACTCGGCCGAACGGCTGTAATTGCCGTAGAGCTGGATGTCGGGCGTCGCCTGGTAGAGCACGCCAAACTTCGGCGAGATTTCGTCGAAATCGGCCTTGCCGAAGGCCGCCGCCGGGCTGACCACGGTCTGTTCCCGCTCGCCCTGCGCCGCAATCACCCCGGCGATCAGCGTCAGTTGATCGGTCGGGCTATACCGGCCTTCGGCATAGACATTGGCCGTCCACGCGGCCTGGTCGGCCTCGAAGGTCAGCGCGCCGCGGGCGCCGTTGACGTTCACGAACCGCTGGGCATCGGTCTCGCCCTCGCGGGCCTCGGCGCCGAGCGTGAAGGCAAACGGGCCCTTTTCCCACTCATACCGGCCCCAGAGACCGCGATCGAGCGACTGATAGTCGATGACCTGGAAGATCGGGTGGTAGAGTTCCTTGGAGTTCAGCCAGACCCCGAGGGCCAGTTCCCCGTCGCCAAGGTCGAACCGTGTCTGGTTCTGGACCCGGATCGAGTTGATGTCGCGGGCCTGATCGCCCACGAAATTGCCGCGCTCCGGATCGTTCAGCGTGTTCGTGAGGGTCAGCGCGCCCGGAAGTTCCTGGTTGATATTGTTGAGGCTGAGATAGAACCGCGTCGAAACCGTATCGCTGACCTCATAGCCAAGATTGCCATGGAAACGGTAGGAGTTGCGGCTCGCATGGTCCCGGTCGCCCTCCGAGGTGTCGGCGCTGACGGCGCCCCAGGCGTCCCAGCGGCCGGCATCGATACCGCCCGAGACAAGGCCCCGATAGGTTTCGAAACTGCCCGCATCGCCGCGCACGTACAGGCCGGGGGCGGTCTCGCCGGTCGGCGTGACGCCATTGATTGCGCCGCCGAGCGTGCCCGAGCCGAAGCGAAGGGCGTTGGCGCCGCGGTAGACTTCTAGGTGGTCGAAGAAGATCGGCTCAAGTTCCTGGAAGTCGCCATTATCGTCGGCGAGGTTGATCGGTGCGCCGTCCTGCAGGAGCGTCAGGCCCCGCATGTGGAAGCCCCGGCTGAGGCCGGAGCCCCGGATCGAGATACGCACTTCCTGGCCATAGCGCGGCTGGGTGTAGACCCCCGGCGAGAAGGCCAGCGTGTCGCGCATCGAGACGAGGAAGCGGTCGGCAAATTCGTCATGGCTGACGACATCGGCGCCGCCGGCGGTGCGGGCGGCCTGTGCTTCGGCGGCATTGGATACGGCGGTCGAGGTGACAATGATGGTTTCCTCGACACGGACATCATCGTCTCCGGCCTGAGCGTCCTGCGCGGCGGCAGGAAGGCCCGCCCACAGCGCAAGGCCAAGGGCGGAAAGGCTCACGGCGGAGCCTGGTTTCATGCAGAATTTCATGGGTTTGTGTCTTCATTTGAAAGTGACCGGGAGCCATGGGCTCCGGCAGACGACCCTCCCTCGGGAGAGCGGCTTGGATCAGGCTTTCAAGGAAACGGGCGGTGCACGCGAGCCGACCGGCGGGCCGCGCGGGACATGCGCGAAACGGACCTCAAAGACGGGCGCGGTTTGGGCCACGCTGGCCGTGATGGGTGACTTAAGGACAACCGGCTCGGGAAGCGTGGCCGTTTGGGCGATCACGCAAGCCGGGCAGTCATGGTCCATGTCCGACGGTACGGGCGAGGATTTGCTGTGGATGAACGCAGCCAGGTCAGCGCCGACGACAGGGCTAGCGCCCTGCATTTCCGAGCCTGGCATGGCGCAGAGGACGGCTGCAGGGCCATCTGTGTGTGTGGACGCTGCCGCCATCACGCCCGGCATCGCGGCCTGCGAGATGAGCGCGAGCACCGCAAGGGCGCGCGCCAGGAAACGGACAGAAATTCCCCACATGGAAAATTCCATAATCCGGTTTCGCCATCCGGGAAAGTCCCTAGCTCGCAGCGCGCGAATCCGGCCGCGGCCCGCGCGCCGGCAGGCGAGAATATCCCCTCACGTCACCCCTAGCCCATCCGGCCCGCCTCCCTTAGGGTTCGCCAGCTTCAAAAAACAGACATAGGGAGGGCGCCGCATGGGCCTGTTCGATCTCAAGGGTAAATCCGCCATCATTACCGGCTCCTCGCGCGGCATCGGCCGGGCGATTGCCGAAGCCATGGCCGACCAGGGCGCCCGCGTGGTGATCTCCTCGCGCAAGCCGGGCCCGTGCGAGGAAGTCGCCGCCGACATCAACGCCAAGCATGGCGACGGCACGGCCATCGCGATTCCGGCCAACATTTCCAGCAAGGAGGACCTGCAGGCGATGGTCGACGAGACCAACACCGCCTTCGGCAAGATCGACATCGTCGTCTGCAACGCCGCCTCGAACCCCTATTACGGCCCGATGGCCGGCATCTCGGATGATGCCTTCACCAAGATCCTCCAGAACAACATCATCTCGAACCACTGGCTGATCCAGATGTGTGCCCCGCAGATGCGCGAGCGCAAGGACGGCGCGGTGATCATCGTCTCGTCGATCGGCGGCCTGCGCGCCTCGCCGGTGATCGGCGCCTACAACATCTCGAAGGCGGCGGACTTCCAGCTCGCCCGCAACCTCGCCGCCGAGTTCGGCGCCGACAATATCCGCGTCAACTGCATCGCCCCGGGCCTGATCAAGACCGACTTCGCCAAGGCCCTCTGGGACAATCCGGACACCCTGAAACGCGCCCTCACCGGCACCCCGCTGAAGCGCATCGGCGAGCCGGAAGAAATCGCCGGCGCGGCCGTCTATCTCGCCTCGAAAGCAGGAGCCTACATGACCGGCCAGATTCTGGTCGTCGACGGCGGGGCGACCGTTACCTGATGCGTACCGAACTCTCGGCGCAGCAGGCCGCCTTCTTCGCCCGCCTGCGTTCCGGCGAATGGGACTTGCCGAACGGCATCCGCAATCTCGGCATCAAGCCGCATGAATGGCTGAAGGAGGTCTCCTACGGCCATACCCGCTATGAATGGCCCAACACCGGCGACCGCGACATTGGCCCGGACCGGGTGTTCGGCGGCTGGGTGGCGGGCCTGTCGGACCATATCGTGTCGATGACGATGGCCAGCGCGCTGGAAGACGGCGAATGGTTTACCACGATGGAATTGCAGACCCGCATCCTGCGCCCGGTGCCCAACGGCCTGATCACCATCGAAGGCCGCCTGATCAGCCGGGGCAAGACCACCGCTCTTGTCGAGGCGGACTGGCGCGACGAAAAGGGCCGCCATCTCGCGCGCATCACGGCAGCCAAGGCAATCCGCGCGATGGCGGAGCTGCGCCCGGAGGGCTGATGCTGATCGAAATCACCAAAGGAAAGACAGAGGACTACATCCGGATCACGCGCGCCAATGGCGACACCGCCGAGACGCGCTTTCCGAAGAAAGGTCCGTTCCCGCACGATCTCGTTCACGCCGTTGTCGAAGAAACGCTCGGCCTGAAGCACGCCTTCTGGGGCATGATCGCCGCTGGCCACCATCCCGAGGCGCTCGCCGCGCTGGCCAGTTCGATGGGTCATTCCAGCGCAGCCAAGGCGCACCTACCCGATCCCTCGATCGTCGAACTGATCCAGGCCGAACGCCTTGTCGAGTGTTTCGAAGCCGAAATCTGGGGCGGTCCTGCCGCGCTGGACGATCTTCAATCGGTCGCTGACGCGGCGTTTTCCGCCTCGCTGGTGGCGCGCATCGTCCTTACGGAATCCGGTGTCGCCCGCATCCGGGCGCGCCTGGCCAGCCTGTCGGCAGACTGGAACGCCCTGCCGGTCGGCGGCAAGATCAGCTGCGACTGGGCGGCCTGAGCCGCCCCGCGCCTATTTCACGATGGCCGGAATGGGCGGCAGGTCGCACACGTCCCGCTCGCCCCGGGTGGCGAGGTCGGCCGCAAACGCGTCCGTATCCGTGCGCAGGACCCAGACCTTCGGACGCGATTTTTCCGGCAGGTCCGCCGCCACTTTCGCCGATGTCAGCAGGTCCGGATCGGTCACCGTGCCGCTGCCCGGCGCGCCCTTTTTCAGCGCCTTGACCACATCCTGTCCCGAAATCACCCGGCCCCAGGCCGTGTAATTCTTGTCGAGATGGGGCGAGTGTTCGCGCATGAGGAAGAATTGCGTATCGCCGGAATTGGGATCATCCGTGCGCGCCGTGGACACCACGCCCCGGCAGTGCGGGATCGCGCTCCAGACAAATCCGTCTGCGGACATTTCGGCAAAGAAGGATGGCTGTGTCAGGACCGGGAAGCCCTTGATGTAGCCGTTCTTGGCCGTGTCCTGGGGCCCGATGGCGGCGTCGAGCGGCATCTTTGCCACATCGCGGCGGATGGTGAACTCGCCCGGAATGCCCGGCCAGCCCGGATCTTCGCCTTTCTTGGCCCAGACGTCGCCGCCCTGCGCCATGAAGTCGTCGATCACGCGGTGGAAAGTGGTGCCGTCAAGGTCGCCCGACCGGATCAGCGCCGAGAATTGCGCGAAGTGCTTCGGCGCAAACTCCGGCAGCGCCTCGATCAGGATGCGGCCTTTGGACGTTTCGAAAATGAACAGGTTTGCGGCGTCCACCGCCCGCCAGACCGCTTCGTCCGGTGCCGCCTCAGCGGCCTCTGCGCCAAGGGTCCAGGGCGCCTGGCTCGCGGTGTCTCCACAGGCCGGCAAGGCCAGCCCGAGAAGGCCGGCGGCAATTCCAAACGCAACACGTTTCATCTTCCGTACTTCTCCAACAACGCCCGCTTCACGTCTGGCGTGACGAAGGGCGTGATGTTGCCGCCGAGGCTCGCGATTTCCTTCACGAGCCGGGAGGCAACGGCCTGATGGCGAACATCCGCCATAAGGAACACGGTTTCAATGTCGGGATTCAGTTGCTCGTTCATTGCGGTCATCTGGAATTCGTATTCGAAGTCCTGGACCGCGCGCAGGCCGCGCACGATGATCTGGGCGCCGCAGGCCTCGGCGAACTTCATCAGGAGGCCGTGCATCGGCATCACCTTGATTTCCGCCAGGCCCGGCCCGTTGAGGCGCGAACATTCGGCCTTCACCATCGCCACACGCTCTTCCAGCGAGAAGAGCGGCTTCTTGGATTCGTTGACCGCCACACCGATGATCAGCTCATCGACCAGCTTCATGGCCCGGCCGAAAATGTCGATATGGCCATTGGTCGGCGGATCAAACGTCCCCGGGTAAAGTCCGATACGGCGCATCTGTGTGCCCTCTTGTTGCCCGTTCACTCGATCGGCAGCCTGCACTCAGCCGTGCCCGCCTTGATCCTTATCCATACCGGCTTCACCGTCTTCGACAAGACGCGCAACCGAAACAACCCGTTCTCCATCATTGGTGCGCAGCACCCAGACGCCGCCCGTGGAGCGCCCGGCAATCCGGATCTGGTCCACCGGCGTGCGGATCAGCTGGCCCGCATCGGTCACCAGCATGACCTCGTCACCTTCGCCCACGGGGAAGGACTGAGCGACCTTCTTGATCGGTCCGCCTTTCTTGTCCCGGCCCCAGATGTTCTGGGCCACGAGGCCTTTGCCGCCGCGTCCGGTGACCCGGTAATCATACGCGGAGGAGCGTTTGCCCATGCCGTCATCGGCCACGGTGAAGATGAATTCCTCGGCAGCGCCCATTTCGGCAATCCGCTCCGGCGACAGCGCCGCTTCGGCAACGGGCTCCTCGTCATCGTCCGAGATTTCCTCTTCCTCGCCGGTCGCGGCGCGGCGCATCGCCGAGGCGTGCTTGATATAGGCGCGCGCCTCTTCGGACGTCACATCCAGATGGCGCAGGATACCCATCGAGATCACCTCGTCGCCTTCGCCCAGCCGGATGCCGCGCACGCCGGTCGAATCCCGGCCCGCGAATACCCGCACGTCGGTCACTTCGAAGCGGATGCACTGGCCGAGCGCCGTGGTCAGCATCACGTCTTCCTTGTCGGAGCAGACCTGGACCGAGACGATCCCGTCACCCGGATCAAGCTTCATGGCGATCTTGCCCGCGCGGTTCACACGGATGAAATCGGCCAGCTTGTTGCGGCGCACGTTGCCGGTGCGGGTCGCAAACATCACATCGAGATGCTCGGTCGCTTCTTCGCTGTCGGGCAGCGGCAGGACGCTCTCGATCCGTTCGTCGGCGGCAAGCGGGAAGATGTTGACCAGCGCCTTGCCGCGCGAGGTCGGCCCGCCGACGGGCAGACGCCAGACCTTCTCCTTGTAGACGAGACCGGCAGACGAGAAGAACAGGATCTCCGTATGCGTCGTGGCGGTGAAGACGCGGACGATGAAATCCTCGTCTTTCATCGCCATGCCCGAGCGGCCCTTGCCGCCGCGATTCTGCGTACGGTACGCCGCCAGCGGCGTGCGCTTCACATAGCCGCCATGAGTGACCGTCACCACCATGTCCTCGACCTCGATGAGGTCCTCGTCTTCCATGTCGACGCCGCCTTCGGTGAACACCGAACGGCGCGGCACGGCAAACTTGGTCTTCACCTCGTTCAGCTCGCCGCGGATGATCTCGAGGATGCGCGGGCGCGAGCGCAGGATGTCCAGCAGGTCTGCGATCTTGTCGGCGAGGCCGCGCGCCTCATTGCCGATTTCATCGCGGCCGAGGCCGGTCAGGCGGTGCAGCGGCAGGTTCAGGATCGCGCGCGCCTGCTCGTCCGACGGGTAGATCGTGCCATCGTCCGGCCCGCGCCGGGTACGCCGGTCAGCGATCAGGTCAATCAGCGGGCCCATGTCCTGTTGCGGCCAAGCCTTCTCCAGCAAGCGCTCGCGCGCCGAGGCCGGATCCGGCGAGTTGCGGATGATGCGGATGATCTCGTCAATGTTGGCGACGGCCAGCGCGAGGCCGACCAACACGTGCGCCCGGTCGCGCGCCTTGCCGAGTTCGAACTTGGTGCGCCGGACGACCACCTCTTCACGGAACGTGATGAAGTATTCCAGCACCTTGCGCAGGTTCATCAGCTCCGGCCGGCCGCCATTCAGCGCCAGCATGTTCACCGCAAACGAGTTCTGCATCTGGCTGAACCGGTAGAGCTGGTTCAGCACCACATCCGCGCTCGCATCCTTCTTCAGCTCGATGACAACCCGGATACCGTTTCGATCGGATTCGTCTCGCAGGTCCGAGATGCCCTCGATCTTCTTTTCACGGACGAGTTCGGCGATCTTGGTGATCATCGCCGCCTTGTTCACCTGGTACGGAATTTCCGTGACGATGATGGCTTCGCGGTTGTTCTTTGCCGTTTCGATTTCCGTCTTTGCCCGGACGATCACGCTGCCGCGCCCCGTCAGCAGCGCCTTGCGGCTGCCGGACAGGCCCATGATCAGGCCGCCGGTCGGAAAGTCCGGCCCCGGCACGATGTCGCACAGGGCGTCTTCCTCGATCAGCGGATTGTCGATCAGCGCCAGTGTCGCGTCGATGATCTCGCCGAGATTGTGGGGCGGAATGTTGGTCGCCATGCCGACCGCGATGCCGCTGCCGCCATTGACCAGCAGGTTCGGGAACTGCGCCGGCAGGACGATCGGCTCTTTCTGCTGGCCGTCATAGTTCGGCTGAAAGTCGACCGTGTCCTTGTCGAGGTCCGCCAGCAGGTAGGTCGCCGGCTTCGACATCCGGCTTTCGGTGTAACGCATGGCGGCCGGCGGGTCGTTGTCGATCGAGCCGAAGTTGCCCTGGCCGTCGACCAGCATCACGCCCATCGAGAAAGGCTGCGCCATGCGCACCAGCGCGTCATAGATCGCGCTGTCGCCGTGCGGGTGATAGTTGCCCATCACGGCGCCGACGATGTTGGCGGATTTCTTGTAGGGCTTGTCGGGCGTGTTGCCGCCCTCGTTCATGGCGTAAAGGATGCGCCGGTGCACCGGCTTCAGCCCGTCGCGCACATCCGGCAGCGCCCGGCTGACGATCACGCTCATCGCGTAATCGAGGTAGGAGGATTTCATCTCCGTCTCGATGAAGATCGGCTCGATGCCATCCACCGGGCGGGGTGGACCACCGCCATTTTCCGGGGTTTCCGGCTCGTCCGGAGGCAGGATGGGGTCGCTCATGGAAGGCCTTCTCGCGAGGGTCAGCGGCGCCGGCGCACATTGCGCCCGAATCGCCTGATTTATGACCTTTTTATTAGCAGCCGGCGCCCCCCAGAGCCACCCCGAAAACCGGCTTTTTCGCAGCGGTCACAGGCCTTTGAGGCCGGTCAGCCGGGCGCCAGCGCGCCGATCATTTCGAGGCCGCGCCGCACCGCCGGCCTGCGGCGGCTCGCATCCTCCATCGTGCCGTCCATGTCCATGTTCAGCACGAACACATAGGTGCCCGGCGCGGGGCCGCCCGTCTGCTCGATCCAGCCGGCATACCAGCCGAGGTCGGTTTCGCCCGGCACCGATTTCCAGCCCGATTTGGCGTACATCACCCAGCCTTCGCCCCGGCCCGCCTCCATCATCGGCACGGCAAGCTCGAAGGTCCGCGCCGAAAGCGGCAGCGTGCGCCGCGCCAGCCGCGACAGGAAGG
>JBGSOU010000272.1:0-9645 GCA_041739025.1 Hyphomonas sp. | reverse complement strand
GCCGGGGCAGGGCTGCCGTCGGCACCGAGCCGGGTGACGGTCCGGTTCGAGAGCGCGGCCAGATCGCGCGCTGCGGAATAGGCGCGGCGCCGCACGCGCGCATCGAGGAAGCGCCCGATCAGAAGGAAGAACAACAGCATGCACGCGGCATCGAAGTAGGCATGCTCGCCGCCGGAGATGGTTTCCGCCACGCTGACGCCAAACGCCAGGATAAGGGCGAGCGAGATGGGCACGTCCATGTTGGTGCGGGCGTGTTTCAAAACGTTCCAGGCCGAGCGGAAGAAGGGCCGGCCCGAAAACAGAAGCGTCGGCAAAGCGATCAGGCCGGACAGCGCATGCAGGCCCTGGCGGGTCGCTTCGCCCATTTCGCCATGGCCGCCCCATACCGAAACAGACAGAAGCATGATGTTCGCGGTGGCAAACCCGGCAACGCCCATTGCCAGCAGAAGGGATTGCTCATCCTTACGGTTGGCATCGTTGCCTTTGCCAGTGTCGAGCGGCGCGACGCCATATCCCAGCGCGCTGACGGTCTCGGAGACACGACGCGGGGCGAGGTCTCCGGTCCAGCTGACATCAAGCCGGCCGCTCGAGAGATTGAGCCGGGCCGTGTCGATGCCGGGCAGCTTGTTCAGCGCGCCTTCGATCTTGGACATGCAGCCGCCGCACTTCGCGCCGCGTACCGACAGCGAGAGGCGGCTTTGCCCGCCCACGCGGCGCACGAACGGTGTGGGATCGGTCACGTCAGACCCGCTCGGCGGGGCGAGCCCGCTGGGGCAGCCCTCAGCACTGAACGGAGCATCGGTCATGGAATCTCGAGCGTCTTGTGGGCTTCGAATTCGAAGCCTTCCTTGCCGGGTTCAATATCAGCCGCAACAAGGGCGGTCCATGTGCCAGCCTCAAGTCCGGCCAGCGGGCCGGTATAGGCGCCGCCGCCGACGGCTGTCAGATCGACCAGCTGGTCCAGCTTCCGGTCGGCCGGATGGCGCAGGGTGACCAGCACCGTTTTGGCCGCCAGCGCGGTGTTGTCACGGTCAAGCAGCACCACACGGATCTCGGACGCAGATGCCGGATCCGAGAGGCCGATTTCGGCGCGCCAGCCTTGTTCGGCCTGATACGAGCGCCGGGCGAGTTCGGCATTGTAGTCGATCCCGGCAAGGTAAGACTTGTCGACATCTTCGCCGGGGAAGGTGGTGATGGCCGTCCAGAGGAAGATGCCGTTCACGGCAAACATGAAGCCGAAGAAACCGAGGAACCACATCAGGGCGTGCCAGGCCTTCAGGGTGCCCTTGGGCGGCGGCGTGAGGGCAGGTGCGACGGCGGGCATGATCATTCATCTCCCATTGTGAAGGGGGCATCGGCGCGGGCGGTTTCGCCCGTTTCGAGGTCCTTGATTTCAACGATGACGGTGCTTCGGCGTTCGACCGCGTTTTCGGGCACCGTGACGAGCAGGCGATACCGGCCGACGCCATAAGCTTCGGAAGCGATGACCAGCGAGCCGTTTTCGTTCGCGTGACCAATGCCGACGATTTCGAAATCAGCGTCCGGAAGGCCCGCCAGAGAAACAGACACCGACGAGGAGTCCGAGTTCTTGTTGACCAGCTTCAGGGTATAGCCATTGCGCACGCGTCCATCCGACAGGCGGATAAAGGGCGGCGAGCGGTCTTTCAGCACGTTGAATTCATAGGTGGATTTCGACGCGTAGGCCCAGAGCATCAGCGAGCCGAGCAGCGCAATCATGACGCCGTACAAGATCGTACGTGTGCGGATAAGGTGGTAGCGCGGCTTTTCGCCGGCAGCGCGCTGGAGAACGGCGCTGTCGGTGTCATAGGCAATCAGCCCGGTCGGCCGCCCGACCTTGCGCATCATGTCGTCACAGGCATCGATGCACAGTGCGCAGTGGATGCAGGCGAGTTGTGCGCCGTCGCGGATGTCGATGCCCATCGGGCAGACCTGGACACACTGGTTGCAGTCGATGCAGTCGCCGCGACCGTCCCAGGTCTCGCCCTTGCGGTGGGGCGCGCGCGGCTCCCCCCGGTCAAACCGGTAGGTCACGTTGAGGGCGTGTTCGTCGGTGAGCGCCCCCTGGATGCGGGGCCATGGGCAAAGATAGGTGCAGACCTGCTCGCGCATCGTGCCGGCGAGCGCATAGGTCGTGAAGGTGAGAATGCCGGCAAAGAAATAGGCCGTCAGCGGCGCTTCGCCCGTGAAGAAGGTGCGGGCGATGGTCGGGGCATCGTGCCAGTAGAGAATGAAAGCGCCGCCCGTCAGGAAGGCGATCAGAAGCCAGACGGCGTGTTTCCCGGCCTTGCGCCAGGCCTTGTTGAAGCTGAGGGGCGCCTTGTCGAGACGCATGCGGGCGGCGCGGTCGCCTTCGAAGGCGCGCTCAACCCAGATGTACAGATCGGTCCAGACGGTTTGCGGGCAAGTGTACCCGCACCAGACCCGCCCGAAGAGGGACGTCACCAGAAACAGGCCGAGGGCGGCAATGATCAGCAGTCCGCCGAGAAAGTAGATTTCCTGCGGCCAGATTTCGAGGAAGAAGAAGTAGAACTTCTCGCCCTCGAAGTCTGCCAGAACGGCCTGATCCGGAATGCCTTCGCCGCGCGGCCAGCGCAGCCACGGGATGGCGTAGTAAACCGCCAGCGTGGCGACCATCACCAGCCATTTGACACTGCGGAACTTTCCGTGTGCGAGTTTCGGATAGATCTGATGCCGCTTCTCATAGAGCGACGGGTGACGCTCCGGATTCGGAGCGCCACCGTCTTTCGATGAGATCAAGGTGACTTTCGTCACTTTTCACCTCCACCAAGGGAGTGGACATAGACAGCCAGCGATTTGATCGTGGCATCGTCAAGACGGCCTTGCCAGGCGGGCATATGGGCATTCCTTGCATTGTAGATGGTCTGCTGGATATCGCGCGGCTCGCCGCCGAACAGCCAGTCCCGATCCGTCAGGTTGGGGGCGCCGAGCGTGCGGTTGCCCTTGGCATCCGCGCCGTGACAGACCACGCATTGTTGCGCGAAGATCGGGGCTGCGCGGTTCACCGCGTCTGCTGCCGCTTCGCGGCCCGAGACGCTGAGCACGTATTGCACGAGATCGTCGATCTCGCCGGTGCTCAGCAAGCCGTCGCGTCCGAAAGCCGGCATGGCGCTCATCCGCGTGTCAGGATCTTCGGTGTGGCGAATGCCGTGAAGGAGCGTCGTTTCGATCCCCTCCAGCGTCCCATCCCAAAGCCAGACATCATCCGCGAGCATCGGGTAGCCCTTTGCCCCGCGGCCACCGGCTCCGTGGCAGGTTGCGCAGTTGTCGCCGAAGGCGCTTTCACCCATGGCGAGTGCGAATTGCTGCAGCTCCAGATCATTCTCGATCTCGCTCAGCGAGGCGCCGAGCAGCTTGGCCGAGGCGGCGTTGCGCTCGGTATGGAGCTTGGCCAGGTCCTGCGCCACCAGTGCACGGTCCGAATGGCCGCGCAGGCCGGGCGTATTGGTGCCGCCCATGCCGGGCAATGCAGGAATGGCGGGCATGAAGATCATGTAGATCACTGCCCAAACGATCGTGGCATACAGGATGAACAACCACCAGCGCGGCAGCGGCGTGTTCAGTTCCTTGATCCCGTCCCAGCTGTGGCCGGTGGTTTCAACGCCAGATACTTCATCGATGTCCGGTTTATGGTCAGTCATCGGACGGTGCCTTCTCAGTGAGGGGTTGGTGGGCGGCTTCCCGGAACATTTCCTGATTTCCAGGCCAGAGGGCGTAAGCCAGCGCGACCATGAACATCAGGACAAAGAGGCCGAGGCCCCAGGTCTGTGCGAAGCTTGAGAGCGTTTCATACATGGTTGTCTCCCTAGCGCCGGTTGTTCAGATCGTCGGCTTCGTAGGTCGAGAAGTCGACCAGCGTGCCTGTCATCTGGAGATACGCGATGAGCGCATCCATTTCGGAGATGGTTGCCGGGTTGCGGTCGAAGTTCGAGACCTTGACCGAACCCTTGCGGCCGGACGCTTCTTCATACCGCGCGACGAGCGCATCTTCGGTATCATAGTCCACGCCGGGCGAGGCCTGGGCGACAAGATCTGCTTTCGCGTTGGTGATCATGTCGTCCGTGTACGGCACGCCAGCCAGTCGAAGCGTCTTGAGGTGGTCCTCGATATCGTCGAAGCGCAGCTCTTTTTTCAACAGGAAGGCGTAAGGAGGCATGACCGAGTCCGGAACGACCGATTTTGGTTCGGTCAGGTGGTCGAGGTGCCAGTCGTCGGAATACTTTCCGCCGACGCGTGCCAGATCCGGACCCGTCCGTTTGGAGCCCCACTGGAACGGGTGGTCATACATGCTCTCGGCCGCCAGAGAATAGTGGCCGTAGCGCTCCACCTCGTCGCGGAGCGGGCGCACCATCTGCGAGTGGCAGACATAGCAGCCTTCCCGGATATAGATGTTGCGGCCCTTGAGCTCGAGCGGCGTGTAGGGGCGCATGCCCTGAACTTTCTCGATCGTGTTGTCGAGATAGAACAGGGGAGCGATTTCAACCAGGCCGCCGATCGCAACGACGATCAGGATGCCGACGGTGAGGAGCAGCGAGTGACGCTCAAGCGTTTCGTGCCGTTTCATGAAAGCCATGTCAGTGCTCCTTATTCAGCAGGCTGAAGCGCAGGGGATTGGGTGGAGGGCTCGTCGGATCCGGCGGTGCTGCGTGCCTCGCCGTGACCCATGGCCGTGCGGATGAGGTTGTAAGCCATCAGCAAGGCGCCGGTCAGGAAGAGCGTGCCGCCCAAGGCCCGGACGATGTACATGATGTGCTTGGCCTTGACCGTCTCGATGAAGGAGTACTCGAGGAAGCCGAACTCGTTGTAGGCGCGCCACATGAAGCCTTCCATGATGCCGGCCACATAGAGCGCGACGATGTAAAAGACGATTCCGAGCGTTGCGAGCCAGAAGTGCCATTCGACGAGGGATTTCGAGTACAGGGCCGGACGCTTCCAGAGCCAGGGAACGAGGCAGTAGAGTGCGCCGAAGCTGATGAAACCGACCCAGCCCATCGAACCGGAGTGAACGTGGGCAATGCCCCATTCCGTGTAGTGCGACAGGGAGTTGACCGCCCGTACGCTCATCAGCGGACCTTCGAAGGTCGACATACCGTAGAAGGCAAGGGCGACGATCATCATGCGGACGACCGGGTCCGTGCGCAGCTTGTCCCAGGCGCCCGACAGGGTCATCACGCCGTTGATCATGCCGCCCCAGCTGGGCATCCAGAGCATGATGGAGAACACCATGCCGAGAGTTTGGGCCCATTGTGGCAGCGCCGTGTAGTGAAGGTGGTGCGGACCGGCCCAGATGTAGATGAAGATCAGCGACCAGAAGTGCACGATCGACAGCCGGTAGGAGTAAACCGGGCGGTTCACGCGCTTCGGGATGAAGTAGTACATGATGGCCAGGAAGCCGGTGGTCAGGAAGAAGCCCACGGCATTGTGGCCGTACCACCATTGCGTCAGTGCGTCCTGCGCGCCCGAGAAGAGGCTATAGCTCTTGGAGCCAGCAAAGCTGACAGGGATCGCAAGATTGTTGACGATGTGCAGCATCGCAATGGTGACAATGAAGGACAGGTAGAACCAGTTGGCCACGTAAATGTGGGGCTCCTTGCGCTTCCATAGTGTCCCGAGGAAGACGAGGAGGTAGGCAACCCAGACGATCGTCAGCCAGAGGTCAGCATACCATTCCGGTTCGGCATATTCACGCGACTGGGTGACTCCCAGCAGATAGCCGGTGCCGGCAACCACGATGAAGAGGTTGTAGCCCCAGAAGACGAACCAGGGCCACATGCCGCCGGCAAGCCGGGTGCGGCAGGTACGCTGGACGACATAGAAGCTGGTTGCAATCAGGACGTTGCCACCAAAGGCGAAGATCACCGCAGAAGTGTGCAGCGGGCGCAGCCGTCCGAAGTTGGTCCATCCAAGATCAGGAAAGTAGAACAGGTTCGGGAAGGTCAGCTGCAGCGCGATGATCAGACCGACGGTGAAACCGGCGATGCCCCAGAACATGGCGGCCACGACCCCGAACTTGACGATCGTGTCTTCGTAGAAAGCGGGATCAAACGGGTTGCGCTTCTGCAGCGTGCCCGCCCAGAAGCCCGTGACCAGAAGGCCGGTCACCGTCAGGAAAAAGAATATCCAGGCGTGTGCGGCCATCATGGGATCGGCTGCATTGGCAGCGATCATAAGCACGGCGAAAGCCACCGCGCCTACGAGTATGCTTACGGTACCGATGCTGAAGCCCCAGCCCGTTCGTTGATTGGTAGATGTGTGTGCGCTCATGGATCAGCCCTTCGCGAGTCGTATTGGCGACATTAAGCGCTAACTGCCGGAGGGATAGCGTCGCCAGTATAGGGGGATGTACCTATGGGCTCGCCTGTCGCACCCGGACTATTTCTGCGTCGAACTTGAAATGGAGTGCAGTCATGTGGAAATGGATGATCACGGGTGCCGCGTTGCTGGTGGCGGGCGCTCTTCGCTTCGGGCAGCATCTGAACCGGACGCCCACCCTTGAGGACTATCTCGCCTTCCGGTGCGGGGGGCAGACGAGCGGGGCTGCCAGCCTTTTCCACATGGATGCGCTTGCCTCGGCCGGTCATTGCTGGGGTTGCTACGCAATGGCGCTCGGCGCGCTGATGATCGCCGTCACAGCCCTGCGCGCGGTGAGCACAATGGGAACAGGCGCACGCGCTCACTTGCGCGGCTGACGCTGGCCGGGCAGTGATGTTCATTGCCGGAGGAACCACACGGAATGGACAAGACGTCGCTTGAAAAGCTGGATGCGTCCGCGCTCCAGCTGCACATCGAATCCATTCTTGAGTCCGTTCCCGACGCGATGGTTGTGACGGATGAGGAAGGTACGATCCTCGCGTTCAGCCGGGCGGCGGAAAAATTGTTCGGGTATCTGGCCGCCGACATGACCGGCCAGCCGGTGGCGCGCCTGATGACAGGCCGCGACCGCGCCAATCACGACGCCTATATCAGCAGTTACCTTCTCACCGGCGAGCGCCAGATCATCGGCAAGGGCCGGGTCGTGATCGCGGCGCGGTCCGATGGAACTTTGTTTCCCATCGATTTGAAGATCGGCGAAGCCCGGATCGGCGAACGCCACCTCTTCACGGCCTTCATCCGCGATCTGACCGAACAGCAAAGCGCCGAGCTCCGGATGCAGGAAATGCAATCGGAGCTCGTCCATTTCTCGCGTCTGAGCGCAGTCGGCACGATGGCCTCCGCCCTGGCCCATGAGTTGAACCAGCCCCTGACGGCCGTCGCGAACTATCTGGAAGCGAGCCGGGACCTGATCGATTCGCCCGATCCGGACATGAAAGAAGTCTTGCGCGAGGCCTTGTCGGAAGCGGCGGTTCAGGCCGTGCGGGCGGGCGAGATCGTGCGCAAGCTGCGATCCTATGTCTCCCGCGGCGAAGTCGATGCGCATCCTGTATCGCTGGCACCGTTGCTGGCCGATGCCATCGCCTTGTCCAAGATTTCGCGCGACCGCGCGGACATTCCGGTCAAGGCCGAACTTGCCAAGGGAGTGGACCGGGTTCTCGCCGATCCGATCCAGATCCAGCAGGTGGTCATCAACCTCATCCGAAACGCGATGGATGCGCTGGGCGACAAGCCGGACGGCGCGATCCAGCTCAGGGCCTTTTTCGCGGACGAGCCGGGATTTGTTGCCATTGAGGTCTGCGACAATGGGCCCGGCCTGCCGGCAGAGATGAAACAAACGGTCTTCAAACCGTTCGCGACCACCAAATCCCAGGGCATGGGGCTTGGACTGTCTATATGCCAAACCATCGTTGAAGCGCATGGTGGCACGATCCGCGTGGTTACGCCGCCCCTGGGCGGTTCGTGTTTCCGGTTCACTCTGCGGCAGGAATTGGATAAAGCGGATCAATGAACGATGCACGTCTGATCCACCTCGTAGACGATGACGAAGCCATTCGGCATTCGGCAAGCTTCATGCTGCGCCATGCCGGCTTTCGCGTGAAAACCTATGTTGACGGGGTTGCCTTCCTCGAAACGGTCGCCGACGCCGAGCGCGGCTGCATCCTTCTGGACGTCCAGATGCCTGGCATGGATGGCCTGGAAGTGCAGGAAGCGCTCAACCAAAGGGGCGTCGCCATGCCGGTGATCGTCCTGACGGGGCATGGCGATGTCGCCGTGGCGGTGCGCGCCATGAAGGCCGGCGCGACGGATTTCGTCGAAAAACCCTACGCCAAGCAAACCCTTGTCGATGCCCTGACCCGCGCGTTCGAGCGCATGGAGGCGCGCCGCAAGGAGGATGTTCTGGCAGAGGAGGCGCGCGGCCTGATCGAACGCCTGACCGCGCGCGAGCGCGACGTGCTGCTGGGCTTGGTCGAAGGCCACACCAACAAGGCGATCGCCGAAACGCTCGATATCTCGCCGCGCACGGTCGAGATCCACCGGGCGAACCTGATGGAGAAGATGGACGCCGCGAATTTGTCCACGGTCCTGCGGATAGCCTTTGCAGCTGGATTTGGACTTTCCGCAACTTCCTAGGAAAAGTACCTAAAGATCAGGCGGGAAAAATCGTTTCTAGTCCATGCATCATTGTCGATTCGGCGCATGCGTATGGCTTTACCCGCTTCTGTTGAACCGCTGCACCGGATTGCTGTCGTGGATGACAGCGATGCCGTGCGCTTGTCGCTCCGGCTTCTGCTTGGACGGCGCGGGTATGTGGTTGATACGTTCGCGAGCGCTTCGGATCTCTTCGCCGGCCTGGGCCGGGCGGAGTATGATTGCTTCGTGATCGACTTCAAGCTGGACGATGGCGACGGGTTCGAGGTGCTTGCCAACATTCGGCGGAGCGGCTTTCAGGCGCCGGCGATCCTCATTTCGGGTTGGGACTCGGGCGCGCTGGATGCTCGGTCCCACAAGGCCGGTTTCGCCGCCTTCGTGCGCAAGCCGATGCTCGAAACGTCGCTTGCGGACGTTCTGGACACGGTTCTCGGCTGAAGCGGCTGCGCGTCTGCCGGGTGGTTCAATGGAAATCGCGGCTCTTTGGAATGATGCGGACATTGCGGGGGTGGCGCGCGCCCGGCGCCTTGCGCTCCCCGACGGGACGGGCAACTTCGTCGGATCTCGCCAGCACACTCTTCATCGCATCACGTACCGAATCCTCTGACAGCAGTTGCAGGTCGCCTGTGCGGTCGAACAGTTGTTCGGCGACGATGTGGGTCACGTTGTCGGCCGTCTGGACGCGGCCCTTCACGTGCAGGATCCGTGCGCCCATGACGACCGGGCGGAACCGGTCCATGACGCGTTGCCAGACCACGAGGTTTGCGATTCCCGTTTCGTCCTCGAGGGTGATGAAGACGACCCCGTTGGCCGAACCCGGCCTCTGCCGCACAAGCACGAGCCCGGCCGTCTGCACCCGGCGTCCGTTCCCTGCGGCCACTGCGTCTGCGGTCGAGAGGATCCCGCGCGTCCGGTATCCGTCCCTGAGAAACCTCATCGGGTGACCTTTCAGGGACAAGCGCGCCGTCTGGTAATCCTGGATCACCTGTTCCGAAGGCGGCATCAGGGGCAGGGCGGTCGCGGCCTCGCCGCCCTGCTCGGAGACGCCCGTGGACGCGAACAGCGGCAAGGACTGGTGCACGG
>JBGSOU010000203.1:0-11495 GCA_041739025.1 Hyphomonas sp. | reverse complement strand
GCAGCCGGTCTCGATCAGCCCGGCGACAGCCAACCCGAAGGTCAAGGCCGGCACGAGCTACAACCTGGTTCTGTCGGGCGGCTCCGGCGCGTTCGACGTGCGCGTGACGGGAGGAAACACCAAGGGCGTGACGATCTCCTACCAGAACTCCCCCTACCCGAGCCGGTATCCGATCGTGAATTTCGGCGAGGACGCTTCGGGCGCCGTCTCGGTTTCGATCCGGGACGTGGCCAATCCGGACGATGCGGGCGCCGAGATCGCTTTCGAGGTCGGCTCAGGCAATGACGATGAGATCAAGGACAAAGGCGCTGGAAATGGCAGCGGCCGCGATGAAGTACCGCTCAAGGAGCCTGACGTGCCACCGGATACCGCGTCCGGCAGGGTCATTGCGTTCTCGTGTCCTTCGCTCGATCAGGGCCAGACGGCCATCGTCCAGCTCGCCCTGCTCAGTGTACGGAGAGGCGCGAGGGACAATGCTTCTTTCGTGGACGGAGCCTGGGGACCCGCTACGGACCACGCCGCGCAATTCTACTGGCAGGACCGTCTTGGCGCCCAGCTTCCCGGCGATGGTGTTGAGTGCGCCTTCGGACGCATGACGGACCGGGGCTCTGAGGAAGCAGGAATCCTGTTGCAGGACGCGCTGGCAAACTTCGCGGACGAAGCGCTGATCAGCGACGCGACACGCGACCGCGTAAGGAAATCCTGCCGTCAGATGACAATCGACCGCTGCTGGAGCCGGTAAGGGCGTTCGGACCAGACAGCGAAATGCGAAAGGCCGACCAGGATGGGCAACTCAGTTTCAGCCGAGTTACCGGGCACCGCTCCCCTGTCCAGCAGCCTGCACAACAGCACATTGCTGAGCAACCTTCCGGTCCTAGCTCCAGGCGCTGCAGTCCACTTCAATACTTCGCCTCCGGGAAGTTCGAAGCGTGTCATCGAATCGATGGGCGACCGCCGCCGGTTGACGACCCTGAAACAATCCGGGGCCGGCGCAGCTGCGCTGGTTGAGGCGTTGCCGGACGTCACACTGCAGCCATTGCCGACGGGACAACGGCTCGCCGAAATCCCGCCAAAGCAACGACGGTCGCGGCCTTTTCGCGCAATCGGCAGGCTGCTGACGCGGTTTCCGAATTCGTCGGACACCTATGTCGGCTCGGCCACTGTGGTGGGCGGTAATGTCCTGCTAACGGCGGCGCACAATGTCCATGAAGCGGCCAGGGGCGGATTTGCACACACGATTGAGTTCCAGCCCGGCTATGATGATGGCGCAGGCGGGTCGGAAGCCGGCATCTGGATGGCAACCCGGGCAATTGCCCACGCGGCTTGGACCGCCCACCGCAACTTCCAGTACGATTTTGCGCTGCTGGTTGTCCACGACGCGTCCGGGCGCAGGATTGCCGATACGTGCGGCCGCTTGGAAGTCGCTGCCTATCCGAGCCTGAAGCGGGATCGCACCTTGCTCGGCTATCCGGTGGGTCATCCCTACCTTGGCAACGAGATGATGCGCGAAGATTGCAGCCGCGGCGGCGTCGACAACGCGTATAAATCCGACCAGCCGATGCGGGTCTATTGCAGCCTCGGAAAAGGTATGAGCGGCGGGCCCTGGCTTTACGTGCCAGCGGCGCAATCGCAGCCGGCCCAAGTCGTGGGGTTGACGAGCTACAGCCGGGAACAGGGGACGCTCTACTCCCCCTGGTTCGGATCGGTGTTCAGGGCCTTTTATGAGGGCCAAGCCTAAGGACAAGCCTCTGCGGCCATCGGGAAATAATCTGGTGCGGTCAAGAGGACTCGAACCTCCACGGGTTGCCCCACAGCGACCTCAACGCTGCGCGTCTACCAATTCCGCCATGACCGCACGACTGGTCTCATAGAGGCAGAGGGGCCGTATAAGGCGGCGCTCCGGCTTTGTGAAGCCCTGAAAAACGCCTATATCGTGGAGGCCATGACAAATCCTCCCGAAGTCGAGTGGGCGGTCTCCGAGACCCCTGTTTCCTACGAAACCGCGCTGGCCGTGATGGAGGCCCGGGCGCGGGCGATTCGCGAGGGCGGCGGGCGGGAACTGGTGTGGTTCCTGGAACATCCGCCGCTCTATACGGCGGGCACCTCGGCCAAGCCGGCAGACCTGAAGGACCCGGCCCGGTTTCCCGTGTTCGATGCCGGCCGGGGCGGCCAGTATACCTATCACGGGCCGGGCCAGCGGGTGGCCTATGTGATGCTGGATGTCGGCGCCCGGGGGCGCGACGTGCGGGCCTTCGTGGCCAACCTGGAGGCCTGGATCATCAAGGCGCTGGCGGCGTTCAATGTGGAGGCCGGCGTGCGCGAAGGCCGGGTCGGCGTGTGGGTCGACCGGACCGAAACCGGCGGGCCGCTGCGCGAGGACAAGATTGCCGCCATCGGTGTGCGCCTGAAACGCTGGGTGAGCCTGCATGGCATTTCGCTCAATGTGGAGCCGGAGCTGGAGCATTTTACCGGCATCACGCCCTGCGGCATCGCCGACGAACGCTATGGCGTCACCAGCCTGGCGGGACTGGGGCGGATCGTGTCGATGCACGAGGCCGACATCGCCCTGCGAGATGCGTTCGAGGACGTGTTCGGCAGCCGGCTGGTGCGCGTGGACGCGCCGGAATTGGCAAACCCCTCTGCAGTGCCGGCTCAGGCCTGAACCGAATCAGAAAAACCGGCGTCACCCTCGACCGGCAAGGCCGGTCTGAGGGCCCATCTCCCGTGCCCGCGGCGCAGTCCGGCAGCGCAGAGATCTTGAGCCCCATCGCAACGGGGCCCCTGCCGGAAGGGCTGGAGATGGGCCCCCAGATGGCCGGTGGCCATCGGGGGTGACAAGCCCGAACGTTCGGGAATAAATTGCGCCGGGGGAACGTGTTCCAATGGCGAACGAGGACCGTATCATCGCCGTCTATATGATGGCGAACAGGAAGAACGGGACGATTTATACGGGTGTGACGTCGGACCTGATCCGCCGTGTCTGGGAACACCGCGAGGGGATACAGGAAGGCTTCACGAAAAAATGGGGATGCACCCGGCTCGTGTGGTACGAAGCCCATGACGAGATCGGCCGCGCGGTCTTCCGTGAACGCTCAATCAAATCCTACCGGCGCGCAAACAAGATCAATCTCATCTTGGCCATCAATCCAGACTGGAAAGACCTCTGGTTTTCCATCACCGGCTAAACCCCGTCCGAAATTTCATCCGGCGTCAGATGACTGCCGGTGCGCAGGCGCCCCTGGCCGCCATTGGGCAGGCGGGCGACGTAAAGCAGCGTCCACAACATGGCACCGAACGAGGCCAGCGCCCAGACCGGAAGGGCCATACCCATGCCAGTGGACACCGCCATCTCGCGTTCGCTGGGCGGTGGCCCCTTGGGCCCGGGCGGACCACGGCGCTGCTGCGCTTTGGGTTTGGCTTCCGTGTCAGCCGGCTTGGCAGATGCCTCACCTTCCTTGGCCACGGTTTCGGTCTTGGCGGCGGGCGGCTTGATCATCTCCGCGTGCTGGGCCGCGCCGATGCCCGTGCCGGCATAATAGGCCGCCATACCGAGAATCGTCGGCACAAGGACGATCACGGCGAGCCAGGTGGGCCGGCCCGCTTCGGCGAGGCGCCGCATGTGCGCCGAGAAGGAAGTGAAATCGGTGACGAAAGTGAACACCGCGAACGGGACCAGCAAGGCCGGCACGGTGAACAGCGCGATGTTCACCGGCGTGTTCAGGAAGCCGGTCTTGACGCCTGCGATGCCGAGGATGGCGGCCGTGAAGGACGGGATGAGGTAAAGCAGTACGCGGCCCATGAACATGAAGGTCCAGGCACGGCTGAAATGCAGCTTGGAGCTTTCGCCGAACGGGTTGAACAGCGTGGCCAGCCAGTTCATCGCGCCCAGATCATCCCGCGCGTCCCGGATCCAGGGACGGTGGCTGTCGATCTCGCCAGAGGTTGTTTCCATGGGACGGTCGCCTTCTGCGGATGGTTCAGGAAAACGTGTCTGCCTCGCCGGATGCCGGCGGGCCGTGACGGTTGGGCTTGGGGTCCGAGCGCATGCGGAACGCGGCAAAGCCGGTCAGCGCGCTCGCCAACAGGAAGGCCGTCACGGTGGTGACGACCGAGAGCCGGGCATATTCCGACGCCCGCGCTTCGAGCGCCTGGAACGCCGCGTTGAAGCCACCAGATTCCATGAGCTTCTGCACCTCGGCCTGGATCGCGAATGCGTCGGGCGACAGCGCAGGCAGAAGGACCGCCGACAGCAGCAGGTTGGCAAAGCCGAAACCGGCGAGGAAAGCGAGCCACAGCCAGCCGCTGAGCCCGGCATCATGCAGCCGCTTGGCGAACAGGCAGACATAGGGAAAGACCAGCGCGTATTGCAGCACGCCGACATTCGGCAGCACGACAGCCGCCAGGATGGTGATCACCATCATCGCGCCGGTCAGCAGGATCAGGCCGCGCGCGAAGGGCACCGGCGCGAGGCGGCCTTGCGGCTGGAGGAACAGGAAGCGGAAGTCCATGGGACGGAGCGAGGTTCCTTGAAGGTTGAGACCGTTCGTCATAGGGGCCCCTTATCAATAAACGATAAGGCGGCGCAAGAAAAAAGAGCCGGGCTGCCCCGGCTCTCTTCAATTCATCCTGCAGCGGCAATCAGGTGAAGGCGACCGCCGCGCCGCCGGGGCCGGGGCCGTACTGGTTGTCGTTGGGCTCGGTCTTGAACAGACCCATGACCGCACCCACCGCGCCGGTCGAGATGGCGGTGGCGAGGATGCTCGGCAGCAGCTGGGCCTGCGCGATGCCTCTCGAGGCTTCCATCGCGGCGCTCATGGCCTGGGCCGGATCGCCGATCGCGGTCGCGCTTTCGATCTCGCGCTGCATTTCCTGTTGCAGGGCGGCCTGATCGATTCCGAACAGGCCCGGCAGGATGAAGCCTGCAATCATCGAAACGATGATCGCGAGGACAACCATGCCGATGGTGAGCCATCCGGTTTTGCCGGCGTCATGGAACCGCTTCACATGCACCGCGATCCACGGCCAGATGAACAGGAGGCCGGCCATGCCGAGAAAAGGCGACACAAACGCGCTGATGACCGAAATGGCCGCGCTGATGCCAAGAAGGATGAGTACGGCGCGCCAGTAAGTCGGCTGGTCGATACGTCCGTTGGGGGTGAGAAAGAGTTCCATGTTCGCGTAGCTCCAGGTCACAGGTTGGGCCGCGCAGAATCGATACGTCCACGCCGCAGTGTGCGGACTATAGCAGGCCTTGCCGGTTTCCGGAACGTTAAGTCATCGCGCGTGCGAGACGTTATGCGAACTCGACCATGATCTCGTCGGCGGCCACGCTGTCGCCGGCCTTGACGTTGATCGCCTTGACCTTGCCGTTGGCACCGGCGCGGATGATGTTCTGCATCTTCATCGCCTCGACGATGCAGACCGCCTCGCCTTCCTGCACGTCCTGGCCGAGCGCAACCTCCATCGAGACGACGAGACCCGGCATCGGCGAGATGATCAGCTTCGACGTATCTGCTTCCGGCTTCTCCGGCAGGCGGCTGTGCAGGTCGGCCACAAAGGGCGTGCAGACCAGCGCGCGCAGGGCAACGCCCCGGTGGCGGAAGAGGTAGCCTTCGGTGCGATCAGCAAACTTCACGGCGAAGGACTTGCCGTCCAGCACGCCTTCGACGAGATGCTGTCCGGGTTGCCAGGAGGTCACGAGGCTGTGGGCCTTGCCGCCATTGACGGTGATCTGCGCGTCGCCCGAGGCGCCGATGTCGATGGACACCGGATGGTGCGTGTCGCCGAGGATGACGACCCAGTCCTTGCGCGCAGCGGTGGCCCCGAGGCGTCCCGAGATCTGGCGGCCGCGGCGATCAAAGAAGGCATGGACATAGGCGGCCGAGCAGATCAGCTGGGTCTCCTGCAGCTTCGTCGGCGCCACGCCTTTGAAGCCTTCCGGGAACTCGTCCTTGATATAGGCGGTGGTGATGTTGCCGGAGCGGAAGCGCTTTTCATCCATCACGGCCGCGATGAACGGGATGTTGTCCTGGATGCCTTCGATCTGGAACCGGTCGAGCGCTTCGCCGTGCACGTCGAGCGCGGTGTCGCGGTCCTTGCCCCAGGTCACCAGCTTGGCGATCATCGGGTCATAGTACATCGAGATTTCGTCGCCTTCGCGCACGCCGGAGTCCATGCGGACCTCGCCCTTGCCGAGCTTGCCTTCCGAGGGCGGATGAAACCGCTTCAGGCGGCCGATGGACGGCAGGAAGTTGCGATACGGATCTTCCGCATACACACGGCTTTCCACGGCCCAGCCATTGATCTTCACGTCGGACTGCTTGATCTTCAGCTTCTCGCCATAGGCGGAGCGCAGCATCTGCTCGACGAGGTCGATGCCGGTGATCATCTCGGTGACCGGGTGCTCGACCTGCAGGCGGGTGTTCATTTCGAGGAAGTAGAAGCCCTTGTCCTTGCCGGAGGCAACGAACTCGACCGTGCCGGCACTGTCATAGTTGACGGCCTTGGCGAGGGCGACGGCCTGCTCACCCATCTTCTTGCGCGTCTCGGCATCGAGCAGCGGCGAGGGCGCCTCCTCGATGACCTTCTGGTTGCGGCGCTGGATCGAGCATTCGCGTTCGTTCAGCCAGAGGCAGTTGCCATGCTTGTCGCCCAGCACCTGGATCTCGATATGGCGCGGTTCGAGAATGAACTTCTCGATGAAGACGCGGTCGTCGCCGAAGGAGGACTTGGCTTCGGATTTCACCGCCGGGAAGCCTTCTTCGACCTCCTTGTCATTATAGGCGACGCGGATGCCCTTGCCGCCGCCGCCGGCCGAGGCCTTGATCATCACCGGATAGCCGATCTCGCGCGAGATCTTCACGGCTTCCTGCGTGTCCTCGATCAGGCCCATATGGCCCGGAACGGTCGACACGCCGGCTTCGGCGGCGAGCTTCTTGGAGCTGATCTTGTCGCCCATCGCGTCGATGGCGTGAGCGTTCGGGCCGATCCAGCCGATACCTTCCTTCTCGAGGCGTTTCGCGAAGGCGGCGTTCTCGGACAGGAAGCCGAAACCGGGGTGGATCGCTTCGGCGCCGGTCTGGCGCACGGCGTCGATGATCTTGTCGGCCACGAGGTAGCTCTGGGCAGCGGGCGACGGGCCGATATGGACGGTCTCGTCGGCCATCTCGACCGCCATGGATCCGGCATCGGCATCGGAATAGACGACGACCGTCTTGATGCCCATCCGGCGGCACGTCTTGATGACACGGACGGCGATTTCACCGCGGTTGGCGATCAAAATCTTGCTGAACATGCGCCTGAAAGCCCCTCAAATTGGAAGATTTGTGTCGCAGTTAAGCCGGGCAAGCCGCCTTGTCCATGCTTGCCGGTACGGTAAGTCTGCCCCCCGCCCCTTGCGGCGAAAAATCGCTCAACTAGGCTGGGAACAAAGCATGACACGTCAGGGGAGCAAGGGCGGATGGCACAAGGACAAAAACGGCTTCGCGGCCTCGGAATCGGCGTGGCGGCGCTTGTCGTGGCGCTCGGCGCCGGCTGGTGGCTGATCGGGCCGGACTGGCGGGGGCTGCTGGCCCATCCGCCCTCGGGCCGGGACGTCTTGTTCTGGTCGGTGCCGCAACGCGATGCGGCCTTCCGGATGCTCGACAAATTGCCGATGATCATCGAGTCGCGGCCGATCAAGGCGGGCGGGACGGTGCGTCCCCTGCCCGCCGGCGCGCCGATCGATCTGGGCGACGGGGTGGATCTTGATACCTATTTCGAGACCCAGAACGCCGCCGCGCTGGTGATCGTGCACGAGGGCAAGATCCGGCTTGAGCGCTATGGCAACGGCTTCACACCGGACGGGCGCTGGACAAGCTTCTCGGTGGCCAAATCGCTGACCTCCACCCTCGTGGGCGCGGCGATGGCGGACGGCGACATCAAGAGCCTCGACGACAAGGTGACCGATTACATCCCGGACCTTGCCGGCTCGCCCTACGACGCCGTGACGATTGCGCAATTGCTGACGATGACGTCCGGCGTCGCGTGGAACGAAGACTATGAAGATCCGCAGTCGGACGTTGCCCTCTTCGACAAGCAGGCGGTGCCGGCCGGCGACAGCGGCATCGTCAACTACATGCGCACGCTGGGACGCGCCCATCCGCCGGGTGAGGTGTGGAACTATTCGACGGGCGAGACGAACCTGATCGGCGTGCTGGTCAGCGAAGCGACCGGAAAGCCGGTGGCCGAGTATCTGTCCGAGAAGATCTGGACGCCTTACGGCATGGAACAGGATGCGAGCTGGCTGCTCGGGCAGGACGGGCATGAGATCAGCGGCTGCTGCATCCAGGCGGCGGCGCGCGACTTTGCACGCTTCGGCCTGTTCATGCTGGACGGCGCCGCAACCGCCGGCGGGCCGGTTGTACCCCCGGACTGGGTGGGCGCGGCGACCGTGAAACAGGCCGACATCGGCGAGCCGGGCCATGGCTACGGCTTCCAGTGGTGGACCTGGGACGATGGCAGCTTCATGGCCGACGGCATCTTCGGACAGGGCATCTTCATCGACCCCCACCGCGATCTGGTGATCGCCTCGAACGCCAACTGGAAAACCGCACTCGGCCTCGCCGACGGCGAATGGCCGGAACGCTCGGACTTCTACCGCGCCGTCCAGGCGGCGGTGGACCGCGAGGCGGGCACCGTCAGGTGAATGCTCTTTCGGATCTGAATGTTAAGATATCTGATTTCAGCATTTTCACCGCAAGTTTTGATTGATATACACTTCCCCTTGTAATTGCCACTCTGATAAGGCTCGCCATCGATGACTTCAGGCCCTAACACTGGTCAGTCTGAAAGGTTGGCCGCGCTTCTGAAAAGCTTCGAAGATGCGGCGATAGCTGTTCTGCAATCGGATGGCGTCAATGAGCATATTGACGGATATGACAAGGAATTAGTCAAAAGTCTTTGCCATGATGCGACGAACTTCAGAGCTTTGCCAGAAAATGAACTGCTCAACGCCTTAAGATCGTTTGTCGATTCGATCAAACCGCCAATTGATTTAGCGCCCACGAATTATGCTGCGCGCTCTCATGGCTATGACGTCATGAAAGTAGTAATCATAGCCCAACAAATAATCCTTATACTGAATAGCAACAATGGCCCGGACGGATTTGATTCTTCGTTAGATCAGAAACAGCTAATCGCATCACTGTCGGCAGCGGCAAAAGCAGTCGAACGACTTGAACAACGAAGCCGCGAGTTCGAAGCACAAATAATGCGCAATGAATTAGGTTTTGAGCCGGGTGATGAGCAAAGTGATGACCCGCGCGTTCTTATCAAAGTCGCCGCATCTAGCATTACCTTGGACATAAAAGACCTAAAGGCTTTACAAAGTAACTTTCGCGCCTTGAAAGCGATAACTCGTTTAGCGTCGATAGAACTACGACAGTTTTCAGCAGAGAGTTACAGCCGACTAAATTGGGCACTAGGAAGATTCGTTGAACTTGGTCAGTGGCTCCAAGAGCTTCTGAACTCAAGTGCAGAAGCGTTGTCAGGCCTGACAGTCGGCCTCCTTCGAAATCTGCAAGCGTCTATGACAGAAGTAGAAAACAAGGTTGGATTCTATCTGAAGGAGCGGGCTGCCGAGCGGCCAGAAAACGGACTAGACCAAGAAAATGCGCGCGGGCCTGCTGGTAGCACTGGCCTCGATGGAATTTTGAAAAGTTCATTCGGCATAAAGATTGGAACAACGTCAACACAGATTTATAGAAAGCAGATCGGGGTCGTTTACAATGAGCCTTCAGTCATTGCTTATGTAACCCAGGGCCGTCGTAAAGTCGTTTATGCCGTTGGCCAGCAGGCGAAAAACATGCTCGCCAAAACACCGGTCAACATGGAAGCTATCCGCCCTCTGCGCGACGGAGCGATCGCCGACTTTGAAGTCGCTGTAGCGATGCTTAGCTATATATTCGGCAAGATCGGCACTAAATCCCGATTGCGCGACCCTCTCGTAGTTGCGAGCGTTTCAGCGAGTTCAACCGGTGTTGAAAGGCGCGGTCTAGTCCAGGCCCTAGCTGAAGCCGGTGTGCGGCGGTTGGAGTTAATCGAGCGACCCATGGCGGCTGCGATTGGCGCGGGCCTGCCGATTGATGATCCGGCCGGCTCGATGGTCGTCGACATTGGCGGCGGCACCTCGGAAGTGGCCGTCCTGTCGCTCGGCGGCATCATCTATTCCCGCTCGGTACGCGGCGGCGGTGACAAGATGGACCGGGCCATCGTCAACTACTTGCGCCGCGAGCAGAGAATCCTGATCGGCGAAATGTCGGCCGAACTGATCAAGAAGGAAATCGGCACCGCCCTGCCGCCGGAAAACGGCACCGGCATGGCGCTGACCGTGCGCGGGCGCGGCACGCTGGACGGCGTGCCCAAGGAAACCGAAATCACCGAAGCGATGATCGCCGAAGCGCTGCGCGAGCCGGTCACCGACATCATCGATGCAGTGAAGTTTACGCTGGAAGCAATGCCACCGGAACTGAGAGCAGATATCGTTGACCGCGGAATCGTGCTGACGGGCGGCGGCGCACTGCTGCGCAACCTCGACACGGTGATCCGCAATCAGGCACAGTTGCCGGTGATGATCGCAGACGACCCGCTGAATTGCGTGGTCAATGGCTGCGGTCAGGTTCTGGAGAATTACCCGAAGCTGAGAAGCTATCTATCCCCCAAGAACTGAGCACAATCATAATCCCAACTTTCTGCTCCATTAGTGCGTCCGACTTCAATTTCATAAACAAAAGCTTGAAGCGCGTTGCCAAGAATAAGCAACGATGATAGTGAACGCTCACTATTGGAGTGGATCGCATGAGCATCATCCGGCTGGACCTTGGAGCGCTGGTGAAAGCCGGCAGCCTTTCGGCGGAGGAGGCGGCGCGGCTGGCCGGCCTCGCCCTGCCCGACCGGCGGGGCGGATTGCTGGTCAATGTGTTGCTGATCTTCGGCGCGCTGGCCGTGGCGGCGGCCGCGATTGCGCTTGTGCCGGATGCCGGAACCGGGCTTTTCCGTAAGCGGTGCGATCGCCCCACCGACATGATGGGTTCTCCGGCGACGATGTTTCGGCGAGCTTTGCGTTTTGGTTTGGAGCAAAGCGTTGGAACAAACAGCACAACATTTGTTGGCTTCCGCTGGGAGCAACATAAGCCGGCTTGAGGTTCTCGAGGGTCCGACGGGGCGTCGCAATTGGCCCGATGAGGTCAAAGCGCAGATCGTTGCCGAAAGCTTCGAGCCGGGCGTGAAGGTGAGCGCGGTTGCGCGTCGTAATGGCTTGATGCCGCAGCACCTGACAGCCTGGCGGCGCCTCGCGCGCGAGGGGCGACTGGTGCTGCCATCGGCCGGCGAAGAGAGCTTTGCACAACTGGTCGTGGGCGATCCCCGCACGGCCGAGCATGATGATCAATGCGGCTGCGGGTCGATCAGCATTGAGACGGGCGGGATCGTCGTTCGTTTGCCGGCGAATATCAGCG
>JBGSOU010000418.1:0-7276 GCA_041739025.1 Hyphomonas sp. | reverse complement strand
CGAGGCCCGAGACCGCCGTGAGACCGCCGAGGAAGCCGCGCCGGGACAGCCGGCGCTCGATGATGCCGGACATGGTTTCGGCGCCGGCCGCAATGCGCGGATTGACCGGAGTGTTCTCAGAATCGTCGATGACGGCCATCGGATTGCCTCCTTGAAGCTGGGCTTTTGTGACGCAGTAGGCCGGGTTTGTAACACTGTCATGGCAGAGCGGCAGTGGCCCTGTTTGACCTCGCCCCAAGAGAAGCTAAGGCTTTGCGTCTCCTCCCGCTGAAAGCCTCACCTTCCCCATGACTGAGCCTTCCAAGACCCTGATCGGCATTGACCTTGGCACGACCAATTCTCTGGTGGCGGTGTTCACCGATGCCGGGCCGCAACTGATCCCGAACAGCCTGGGCGAGATGCTGACGCCGTCGGCCGTGGGGTATGGCGATGACGGCGCGCTGCTGGTGGGACGGGCGGCCAAGGACCGCCTGCTGACCCATCCGCAGCTGACCGGCGCGCGCTTCAAACGCTACATGGGCACCAATCACGAAATGACACTGGGCAAGAAAGCGTTCCGGGCGGAGGAGCTTTCCTCCTTCGTGCTGAGGGCGCTGCGAGCGGACGCGGAGGCCTTCCTCGGCCAGACGGTGGACGAGGCGGTGATTTCGGTGCCCGCCTATTTCAACGACATCCAGCGCAAGGCGACGATCACGGCGGCGGAGTTTGCGGGCCTGAAGGTGAACCGGCTGATCAACGAGCCGACCGCAGCGGCGCTGGCCTACGGCCTGCAGGACCGGCAGGGGGAATCGACCTTCCTGGTGGTGGACCTTGGCGGAGGGACGTTTGACGTGTCGATCCTCGAGATGTTCTCGGGCGTCATGGAAGTGCGCGCTTCGGCGGGCGATGCCTTTCTCGGCGGCGAGGATTTCACCGATGCGCTGGCGCTGGAGCTGGGACGCCAGCTGGGCATCAAGCCGGAGGATGTGAGCCGGGAGGACGGGGCGCGCCTGCGCGCGCTGGCGGACCGGATGAAGATCCAGTTGACCGAGGCGGCCGAGGAGAGCGCGGACTTTTCGCTGAAGGGCGCGGCGCGGCGGGTGACGATCACGCGGGAGAAGTTCGACGAGATCACTGACCCGATCCTGAAGCGCCTGCGCCTGCCGATCCAGCGGGCGATTTCGGACGCAAGCCTCCGGGCCGACGACCTGCACCGGATCATCACCGTGGGCGGGGCGACGCGGATGCACGCCGTGCGCCAGCTGGTGACGCGGCTGTTCAAGCGCTTTCCGGAATATTCGATCGACCCGGACCATGTGGTCGCCCTCGGTGCGGCGGTTCAGGCGGGCCTGGCAGCGCGGCACAAGGCGCTGGACGATGTGGTGATGACGGATGTGTGCCCCTTCACGCTCGGCTTCGAGACATCCATCCAGGTCAGCGAGGGCAAGTACGAGCACGGACATTTCTCGCCGATGATCGAGCGCAATACCGTCGTGCCGGTGTCGAAATCCGACATCGTCTCTCCGCTGCACCCGAACCAGACAGAAATCCTGTTCAAGATTTTCCAGGGTGAAAGCCCCTTCGTGAAGGACAATATCCAGATCGGGACTCTGCGCGTGCCGCTGAAGGCAGGCGCGAAGGACGACAAGTCCGTGGACATCCGTTACACGTATGACACGTCCGGCGTGCTGGAAGTGGAGGCGACGCCGCTCGCTTCCAAGAAGACCGAGCGCCTCGTGATCGAGGGTAATCCCGGGAGCCTGCCCCGCGACGAGATCGAGAAACGGCTGAAGGCGCTGGCGGCGATCAAGATCCATCCTCGCGACCAGCAGGAGAACGCGGCGCTGATTGCCCGGATGCGGGCGGCCTATGAAAACCTGCTCGGCGACAAGCGCCAGTCGGTCGGCCGCCTGATTGCCGAGTTCGAAGGCGTGATGGCCCGGCAGGACCCGCGCGAGATCAACGAGGCGCGCCGCAATATCGAAGCCATCCTTGGAAACTTTGAACGCGACGATGTCTTCTGATCCTTTCGACCTTCTGGGCCTCGACCGCGCAACCGCGACGGAGGCGGACGTGCGCCGGGCCTATGCCGAACGGCTGAAGGCGACGCGGCCGGAGGACGACCGGGCGGGATTCATGGCGCTGCGGGCGGCGTTTGAACACGCGCGGGAAAGCGTGCGCTGGCGCGGGCAGTATGGCGAGGACGATCCGTATGAGGATTACGAGGAGGAGGACCCGGGCTCCGCCGGGGCCGCGCCGGCCTCCACTCCGGCGGATGACGGCGGCGACCTGACCTTCGCGGCCGATCCCGAACCGGAACCCGATTATGCCCCCGAACCACAAGACACGGACGAACAGGCCTTCGAGGCGCGCCTCGACCGGGCGATGGACCGGCTGGTGGACCTGTTGACGGCGACCGGATTCGAGCCGGACCTGAAGGCCCTCAAGGCTTGCCTGGACGACGATGACGTGGCGGGGATCGACGAGTTCCAGACGCTGCAATGGCGGGTGCGCCAGCTGCTGTGTGACCGGACGGGATACAATCTGGAGCCGCAGGACATCCGCCGGCCGCTCTGGCTGACGCTGGACCTGTTCGACACGCTGGACCAGCATTTCGGCTGGACGCGCCAGCCGACGACCCATCCCTATGTGCGCCGGCTGAATGACTGGCTGGACCGGGTGCGCACGGATATCGCCTGGTATGCGGCGCCGCAGGAAGCCCGCAAACAGGCGCTGCGCAAGGACATCAAGGCGGCCGACAGCGAGGAGCGCGGCAGCTTCGCCTGGCTCGGCGTGGCGGGCGGGATCATCGGGTATGCGCTTTTCCAGTTCTTCACGCGCAACCCGGGCGGCTGACGCCGGGGCATGACTGTTGCGGGGCACAATTCACAGGTAGATTTGCCTGTGAACGCAGGTGACCGGCGCGAAGACGCGGGCCCCGCACAGGACCGGAGGAAACGACCATGGCCGATACGGGCGCACTCGATCTAGGATTTGACCCCGCCGCGCTGAAAGCGCGCTACCGCGCCGAACGCGACAAGCGCGTGCGCGGCGATGGCAATGAGCAATACGTCAACGTGGCGGGCCAGTTCGCGCATTACCTCGAAGACCCGTATACGGAGCGTATGGAGCGCGCGCCGGTGACGGATCATGTCGAGGTGGCGGTGATCGGCGGCGGGTTTGGCGGGATGCTGGCGGCGGCGCGCCTGCGCAAGGCGGGGTTCACCGATATCCGCATGATCGAGACGGGCGGCGAATTCGGCGGCACCTGGTACTGGAACCGGTATCCCGGCGCGGCGTGCGATATCGAGAGCTATATCTACCTGCCGCTGCTGGAAGAGACCGGCTACATGCCGAAGGAGAAGTATACCAAGGCGCCGGAAATCCTCGAACATTCAGCGCGGATCGCGCGCCACTTCAACCTCTATGACAAGGCCCTGCTCGGCACCGGCGTGACCGGCCTGAAATGGAACGAGGCGAAGACCGCCTGGACCATCGAGACGGACCGGGGCGACGCCTTCACCGCGCAGTTCGTGGTGATGAGCAATGGCCCGCTGAACCGGCCGAAGCTGCCCGGCATTCCGGGCGTGGAAACGTACAAGGGACACAGCTTCCACACGAGCCGCTGGGATTATCAGTACACGGGAGGCGGCCCCGAGGGCGGACTGGACAAGATCGGCGACAAGGTGATCGGCATCATCGGCACGGGCGCGACCGCCGTGCAGTGCGTGCCGCATCTGGCGGCGGGGGCGAAGCACCTGTTCGTGTTCCAGCGCACGCCCTCGTCCATCGACGTACGCAATGACCGGCCGACGGATCCGGACTGGGCGAAGAGCCTTGAGCCAGGCTGGCAGCGCCGGCGGATGGAGAATTTCAACACGCTGGTGTCTGGCGGCTATGAGCCGGAAGACCTGGTGAACGATGGGTGGACGGACATTATCCGCAACATCCTGTTCATTGCGTCCAAGGGCGACAAGCAGGGCCTGTCGCCGGAGCGGCTGGCGGAGCTGGCCGAGCTCGCCGACTACAAGAAGATGGAACAGGTGCGCGCGCGGGTCGACGAACTGATCCAGGATCCGGCGACGGCGGCGCTGCTGAAACCGTGGTATCGCCAGTTCTGCAAGCGCCCATGTTTCCATGACGGATACCTGCCGGCGTTCAACCGGCCGAACGTGACGCTGGTGGACACCAACGGACAGGGCGTGGACCGCATCACGGAGGACTCCGTGGTCGTGGACGGCAAGGAATACAAGGTCGACTGCCTCGTCTATGCGACCGGGTTCGAGGTCGGCACGGATTACACGCGCCGGGCGGGGTATGACCCGGTTGGCCGAAACGGCGTGCACATGAAGGACTATTGGGCGGACGGCATGCGGTCCCTGCACGGGCTGACCGTACACGGATTTCCCAACATGTTCCTGATGGGCCCGGCTCAGGCCGGCTTCACAGCGAACTATCCGCATTCTCTGGACGAACAGGCCGAACAGATCGGCTACATCCTCGGCGAAGTGAAGGCGCGCCAGGCGGCGACGTTCGAGCCGGCGGCAGAGGCCGAGCAGGCCTGGGTGCAGCAGATCATCGACTCGGCCATCATGCGCCAGCAATTCCTCGAGGAATGCACGCCGGGCTATTACAACAATGAGGGCAAGCCGAGCGACCGCGCGTCGCAGAACAACCCTTATGGCGGCGGGCCGAACGCCTATTTCGCGATCCTGAAAGCCTGGCGCGAGCGCGGTGAACTGGACGGGCTCGAACTCGGCTGAGCGGTGATCCCGGCCCGCGCAACGCGCGACCCGGGACGAGACCCGTTTCGGGGCTTGAGCGCGCCCGCGTTTAAGCTAACGATCCGCAAATGGACACACACAATTTCCAAAGCTGGATTGGCCGCACCGAGGTGCAGATCGATACTGTCCGGGCGGGATCGGCGCAGGCTCTTGCAGCGGCGCTGGACCGCAATCCCGACGACTTCCTGCTGCGCAGCGAATTGCCGTCGCTCTGGCTGTGGCTGTATTTCCTGCCGGTGGTGCGCGCGTCCGATACCGGACCGGACGGCCACCGGAAACGCGGAGGCTTCCTGCCACCGGTCGCCCTGCCCCGGAGGATGTGGGCCGGCAGCCGGTGCACGTTTTCCGGCAAGGTGCGGATCGGCGACGAGCTGACCAAGGTGTCAACGATCGCGAAAGTGTCGGCCAAGACAGGCCGGTCCGGCGAGATGGTGTTTGTGACCGTGCGCCACGCCTGGACGCGCGGCGGGGCGGAGCTGATGAACGAGGAGCAGGACATCGTCTACATGGGCCTGCCGGAACACTATGTACCGGTGGAGCCCCTGCCCGCCGAGCCGCAGCATTGGCAGGAGAGGGCGGCGATTGATCCGGTCCTGCTGTTCCGGTTCTCGGCGCTGACGCAGAATGCGCACCGGATCCACTATGACCGGACCTATGCCGAGGACGTGGAGAAATACCCGGATCTCGTAGTGCACGGACCCTTGCAGGCGATCCTGATGATGGAGGCAGCCCGGGCGCGGGAGCCGGATCGGCGGCCGGCAACGTTTGCGTTCAGGGGTGTTCGGCCCCTGTTTGTGGGCGATACGGCGACGGTCTGTGGACGGACGGTACTGGGCAAGCTGGACCTCAGCGTCGTAAAAGCCGATGGCGGGCCGACGATGCAGGCGCAGCTGGTGTGGGCGCCCTAAGCCCTTCTCCCTTGGGAGAGGGGGTTCCAGTTCACTCCTCCACCATCTCGACCAGAACATCCCCCTCTGCGACCTGTTGGCCGGCGCTGGCGTGAACGGTTTCGATGGTGCCGTCGCGCGGGGCAGTCAGGGCGTGTTCCATCTTCATCGCCTCCAGCACGGCCAGCGTATCGCCGCGCGCGACGATGGTGCCCGGCTTTGCGTGGACTGCAAGCAGCTTGCCGGGCATTGGCGCCTTGACGACATTGCCGCCGAGGGCAGCGTCCGCGTCCGCGCTGAATTCGGGGATGGTGACGAGGAAGGTGTCGCCGCCACAGGTGACGGCAAACCGGCGGGGCGAGAGGTCGGTGATCAACGGGAACGGCGTTTCGTCCGCGAGCGGCGCGTCCGGATCGACAAGGCCGGCAATGCCGTCGGCGGCGAGGAGAACCTCGCGGCGGGGCACGGAATTCAGGCGGAATCCGTCATGCAGGTCCCAGGGGGACGCCGCGCCTTCATCGTCCATCAGGAGCGTTGCGACGGCGGAGAGGGCGGCTGCCCGGTGGGCCTCTGGCACGGCCGCGAGGGCATCCAGATTGTCGCCGATCCAGTTGACGTGGTGGGCGCCGGCCGCAAATTCGTCCGAGAGCGCGCAACGGCGCAGGAAACCGGTATTGGCCGGCACGCCGCAAAGCTGGGTGTGGGCGAGCACGTCCGTCAGGCGCTCAAGGGCGGCGCCGCGGGTTTCTCCGTGCACGATCAGTTTGGCGATCATGGAATCATAGTTTGAGGGCACGCGGTCGCCGGATTCGAAGCCGGCATCCCAGCGGACCGTTTCGCCATCCGGTTCCTCGAGGAGGCCGAATTCGAGGATGAGGCCGGCGCCGGGGCGGAAGCCTTCGGCGGGGTCTTCGGCGCAGATGCGCGCCTCGAAGGCGTGGCCGGTGAGCTTGATGTCCTTCTGTTTCAGCGGCAGCTTGCCGCCAGCGGCGACGATCAGCTGCCATTCCACGAGATCGGTACCAGTGACCGCTTCAGTCACCGGGTGTTCGACCTGCAGGCGGGTGTTCATTTCGAGGAACCAGAACGTGTCCGGCGCGAGCGGTCTTGATCCGTCCACGATGAATTCGACCGTTCCGGCGCCCTGGTAGCCGACCGCCTTGGCAAGCTTCACGGCGGCGTCGGTCATGGCCTTGCGGACGGCTTCCGGCATGCCGGGCGCGGGCGCCTCCTCGATGACCTTCTGGCGGCGGCGCTGGAGCGAGCAATCGCGTTCGAACAGGTGGACGACGTTGCCTTGGCTGTCGCCGAAGACCTGGACTTCGATATGGCGCGGGCACTCGACGAGTTTTTCGAGCATGACGCGGCCATCGCCAAAAGAGGCTTCGGCTTCGCGCACGGCGCTGGTGAGTTCGGCTTGCAAGTCTGCGGCGCGCGAGACCTGGCGGATACCCCTGCCGCCGCCGCCGGCGACGGCCTTGATGAGCAGCGGGTAGCCGACGGTCTCGGCGGTTTTCGTCAGGGTGCTGATGTCCTGCGCTTCGCCCCGGTAGCCCGGAAGGACGGGCACACCCGCCTCTTCGGCGATGCGCTTGGCTTCGTCCTTCGGGCCCATGGCGCGGATGG
>JBGSOU010000169.1:0-5775 GCA_041739025.1 Hyphomonas sp. | reverse complement strand
CCAGCGCGCCGGCATGCCAGGCGATGTCATCGGCGTCGAAGCCGGTCCAGTAGGCGGTCTCAAGTTCGAGCAGCAGGGGCGGCAGGCTGCCGAGCCGGTCGATGATGGCGGCGCGGCGGTCTTCCGCGCGCCGTTCGAGTTCGCTGAGGACGCTGGCCTCATCCGTGCGGCCCCCGCGCAAGGCGGCGGCCGTGTTGTGATAGAGGTCCGCCAGCAGCTGGCCCTTCCAGGCATTCCAGACCGCCGGGCCGACGGCCTTGATGTCGGCGACCGTCAAAATGTAGAGCAGGCGCAGGCGCTCCAGCGAGCCAACGAGGCCCGCAAACTTGGCGACCGTGCGCGGATCGGTAATGTCGCGCTTCTGGGCGGTTTCGCTCATCTCGAGATGGTGGCCGACCAGCCAGACGACGAGGTCGGTCTCCTCCTTCGGCAAGCCGAGGCGTTCGCAGGCGCGGCGCGCGGTTTTCATGCCGGCGATCTGCTGGTCGCCTTTGCCCTTACCGGTATCGTGCAGCAGCATGGCCAGATAGAGCGCCCGGCGGTTTTCAATCGTGGCAAACAGCTCATGCGCAAGCGGCGCGATTTCTCCGCGCCCGTGCTCGAGGTCGGCGACGATGGCGACCGCGCGCAATGTGTGCTCATCCACCGTATAGTGATGATACATGTTGAATTGCGTCTGGGCGACGATGGTGCCGAATTCCGGAATGGCGCGGCCCAGAACGCCGGCCTCGTTCATGCGGCGGAGCGTCGGGCCGGGATCGTTGCCGCCGAGAATCGCGTCAAGGATCAGGCTGCGCGCCTCGGGCGTTTCGCGAACGGCATCGTTCAGCCCCCGGAGCTTTCGCGTGAGCACCGTGAGCGCCGAGGGATGGATATCCTTCTGCTCGCGGCGCGCGATGGTGAACAACCGGATCATGTTGAGCGGATCGCTTGCCATCACGTCGTCCTGCGTGATGTTGATGCGGCCAGCCTCGATCAGGAAGCCGGGCTCCGGCAAGGGTTGCGGCGGGCGGACCGGCAGGAAGCGGCGCAGCCCCTCGGGCTTCTTCTTGTGTTCGGCCTCCAGCTTGGCGGCAATGATCCGGGTGAGACCGCCAACATCCTTGGCCACAAGGAAATAGCGCTTCATGAAGCGTTCCACGCCCTGCTGGCCTTCCCGGTCGCGGTAGCCCATGCGGGCGGCAATCTCGGGCTGCAGGTCAAAGCTCAGACGATCTTCCGCGCGGCCCGTGACGAAGTGAATGTGGCAACGCACGGTCCAGAGGAAGCGGGCTGCGCGGATGAAAACTGTATACTCGTGATCCGTAAACGGACCGTCCCGCATCACGTCTTCCAGCGTGACGCCGCCATTCATGTGCTTGACGATCCAGTACAACGTCTGCAGGTCGCGCAGGCCGCCCTTCCCTTCCTTGAGGTTGGGCTCAACCACATAACGCGCATCCCCGATCCGGGCGTGGCGCGCATCCCGTTCGGCCAGCTTGTCGGCGATGAACTGGGCATCGGCGCCCTTCACGGCTTCGCGCTGGAACAGGGCGACCATGTCGTTCACCAGCGCCTCGTCGCCGCAGATATAACGCGAATCGAGCAGGCTGGTCTTGATCGTGACATCCTCTTGCGCAAGCTTGACGCATTCGATGGGCGTACGGAAGGCGTTACCCACTTTCAGGCCCATGTCCCACAGGGCATAAAGCATGTATTCGATGACACTTTCCGTATGCGGACTGGCCTTGTAGGCGCGCAGGAAGAGAAGGTCGGTGTCAGAAGACGGGGCCATCACGCCGCGGCCATATCCGCCCGTCGCGACAATCGCGAGACGCTCGGCCTCGGTCGGGTTGGAGGCGCGGTGCACGTGGGTGACCGTAAAGTCGTACAGGGCATGGATCACCTCATCCTGCACGGCGGCAAGGAGGCGCGCGGTGTCGAGGCCATCAGCGCCCTGTTGCAAGCGCTCCTGCGCGATCAGGCGGCCCCGGAACATGGCGCCGTGCAGCAGGTTCAGCGCGCCTTTGCGGGCGGCAGAGGGATTGGTGATGTTGTCGAGCGCCGCGGCCGTCAGCTTCACGCGCAGGGCCCGCCCATCGATGATGTCGGCAATGCGCCAGCGGCCCGGGCGCCGGGACGAGAGCGCACGGTTGACCAGCGTCGGCGAAGAATTCGGGGAGTCGGGTGGGGTCATGTGGCCGCCAGCATATCAGGTTTGGACGCGGGTTCTACGGGCGCTTTTCGCTCAGCACCGGCAGGATCCGCGACTTCTTGACGACCCCATAGGCAAAACTGGTCTCGATTGACGCGATGCCGGGAAGTTTCTGGATGGTTTCGCGCACCAGATGCTCATAGTCGTCGAGGCTGCGCGCCACGACCCGCAACTCATAATCGGCACCGCCGGTCATCAGGTAACAATCCAGGATAGCATCGGTTTCGGCGATCTTGCGCTCGAAGGCGCGCACCGTCTCCTGCGAATGGCTGGCCAGCCGGATGCGGACAAGACAGGTGATCGGATATCCACAGGCTTTCTGGTCCACGAGGGCCGTGTAGCCCTGGATCAGGCCGGACGCTTCGAGATTGCGCACCCGGCGCAGGCACGGCGACGGCGACAGGCCGACCTCTCCGGCCAGCTCAAGGTTGGTCAGGCGGCCATCCCGCTGAAGGGCCCGGATAATCTTGGCATCTATTGCGTCCATTCTGTCAATGATTGGCATTTTATGCCGAATTGCAATGTCTCATTGGCATCATACGACAGGTTTCGCCCCCGGCGATGCGCTATACTCGCACCTAGACAGGGAGAATTCAGATGGCTTTTGACGCAAAGCGCCCGCTGGGCCCCGCGACCCGCGCAATCCACCATGGCTATGACCCGGCCGCGAACGGCAACGCGCTGACGCCGCCGCTGCACCTGAGCTCAACCTTCGCCTTCCCGGATGCCGAAACCGGCGGCGCGCTGTTTGCCGGCGAGGCGGAGGGTCATATCTATTCGCGGATCTCGAACCCCACGACGGCCCTGCTGGAAGCGCGCATCGCAAGCCTTGAGGGCGCCGAGGCGGGCCTCGCCACGGCGAGCGGCATGGGGGCGATCTCCTCGCTGATGTGGACCCTGCTGAAGCCGGGCGACGAGATCATCACCGACAAGACGCTGTATGGCTGCACCTTCGCGTTCATGCGCGACGGCCTGTCTCGCTTCGGCATCCGGATCACGCATGTGGACCTGCGCGATCCGGCGAACCTGTCGACCGCCATCAGCGGGCAGACCCGGATCGTGTATTTCGAGACACCGGCAAACCCCAACATGCGCCTCGTGGACATTGCGGCGGCGAGCCGGATTGCGCATGGCACCGGCGCGCTTGTCGTGGTCGACAATACGTACGCCTCACCGCTGATCACCCGGCCCATCGAACTGGGCGCGGATTTCGTTGTCCACTCGGCCACAAGTACCTGGGCGGGCACGGCGACCTGATTGCCGGCATGGTTCTCGGCAAGGCCGACGCCATCAAGGACGTGCGCATGATCGGCGTGAAGGACATGACCGGATCGGTGATGGCGCCGTTCAATGCAATGCTGGTGATGCGCGGCCTGAAGACCCTGCAGCTGCGCATGGCGCGCCATTGCGAAAGCGGGATGCGGGTGGCCGAATGGCTGGAAGCGCAGCCGGGCGTCGAAGCGGTCCACTATCCCGGCCTCAAGAGCCATCCGCAGCACGATCTGGCCAAGCGCCAGATGTCCGGGTTCGGCGGCATGATTGCGCTGGAGCTGAAGGGCGGGCTCGAAGCCGGCATCGCGATGATGAACCGTCTGCAGATGATCCGCCGGGCGGTGAGCCTCGGCGACGCCGAGACGCTGGTGCAGCACCCGGCCAGCATGACCCATTCGACCTATTCGAAGGACGAACGCCTCGCGCACGGCATCAGTGACGGCCTGGTGCGGCTGTCAGTGGGGCTGGAAGATGCCGAAGACATCCTTGCCGATCTCGCCGATGCCCTGGGGACGAACGAACGCTAGCCGGTGATCACGTGCTCGTCGCTGAACCAAAGCGGCGAGCGGGCGAGGTCGATGAATTTCTGCTCGTCTGCGAGAAGTTCGGCGCCGGCCTTGACCGCCGCCTCGCTGGTGTTGGCGGCCATCGCCGCTTCGCTTTCAAACCAGAGTTCAGCAACCCCGTCATAGGCATCCGGCCCGCCACGTGAGGCCTGCATGGCGCCGTTCAGGGCGTCGTGGCCGGTATGGGCCTGCACGTAGCGCAGGATCCCGAGCGTCTGCGCATGTTTGGCCACCAGCGGGGCGTGCTGCTCGCGCCAGTAGCGCTGAAACTCGTCCCGGCTGAGATGCGGCAGGCGCCGCAGGCAGAAGGTGAGCTTGATCACAACAGGTCGCCGCCGGCTGCCGCAGCCGTCGTGCCGTCCTTCTTGAAGGCGCGGATGACGTTCTTGCCGGTGATCCACTTGTGCACTTCATCCGGCCCGTCCACGAGGCGCTGTGACCGGATATGCGTGTACCAGGCGGCGAGCGGCGTATCGAGCGAATAGCCGAGCGCGCCGTGCAGCTGGATGGCCGTATCGACCACCTTGTGCACCATGTTGGCGAGGAAGACCTTGGCGATCCCGTTCTCCTGGCGGATGTCCATGCCGTTCTCGGCCTTGTAGGCAATGTGCATCAGCATCAGGCGCGCGATGTAGATCTGGCTGGCGCATTCGGCGAGCATGAACTGCACGCCCTGCCGGTCTTCGAGGCCCTTCCCGAAGGTCGAGCGCTTGGTGACATGTTCCGTAGCCAGATCAAGCGCGCGCTGCGCCATCGCCACATTGTGCATGCCGTGGCGAAGGCGCCCGTAGGCCAGCCGGTGCTGGCCCATCGCGAAGCCCATCCCTTCCCCGCCCAGCAGGTTTTCTTCCGGCACGATGAGGTTTTCGATGGCCACCTCGGCATGACCGCCGCCCATCTCGGTATAGTGGGGTCCGTGCACCGCCATCGTGGGAATGTCGCGGATGATGCGGTAGCCGGGGTTCGGCAGTTCCACGATGAAGGTGGAATACTGTTGGTGGCGCGGCGCGTCCGGATTGGTCTTCGCCATGACAACGGCGATGTCGGCAGCCGTCGCCGCGCTCGAGAACCACTTCTCGCCGTTCAGCACATAGTTGCCCTTGCCATCCTTCACGGCGACGGTCTGCATGCCGGTCGCGTCGGCGCCGGCCGCCTTTTCGGTCATCGAATAGCAGATGCGCTTTTCGCCGTTGATCAGCGGCTTCAGGTATTTCTCTTTCTGGAAGTCCGTGCCGTGCGCGAGCAGCGTCAGCATCGTTGCATCGTCCGGACCCTGAGAATTCATCGACAGCGCGCCGAGGTGGCTGTGGCCCAGTTCCATCTGCACCAGCGCATTGGCGAGGGGGCCGAGCCCCATGCCGCCATGCTCGACCGGGAAGAACGGGAGCCAGAGGCCTTGCGCGCGGGCCTTCTTGCGCAATTCGGCCAGCACGGTCTTGTAGGGCTTGCCGGCGGCCATTTCCTTTTCGGCGGGGATGCATTCATCCTGCACCCACAGGCGAACGCGCTCGCGGACTTCCTTCGCCTCTTCCGGAATCGTGAAATCAATCGCCATGGCCGTCTCTCCCTGTTTGCTTTGGCGAAAGGCTAAACCCGAACGGACCGGAATAAAAAGCCTGTCTTCGCGTCAGGGGGCGGGCGGGTAATCCACGCGCTCAAGGTAGAGCCCGTCGCTGGGGGCGACAGGGCCGCAGGCGGTGCGGTCGGCGGCGGCGAGAATGCCGGCGATCCAGCCGGGCGGCT
>JBGSOU010000403.1:0-6280 GCA_041739025.1 Hyphomonas sp. | reverse complement strand
CGCGTACGGCGAGATAGGCATCGTCCGGCGCCAGGCCGATGCCCCATTCCTCCGACGTGGCGGCAATCCGCGCGGCCAGTCCCGCCTCGCGGGTCATCACGGCGCCGCCGAAGGCATCGGCATGGCCGACGACGTACTTGGTCAGCGCCTGGACAGAAATGTCCGCGCCCAGCGCCAGCGGCTGATGAAACAGGCCGGCGCCCCAGGTATTGTCGCAGATCGTCCGTATGCCCCGTGCCTTGGCGGCCACGATCATTGCGGGCACGTCCGCGACTTCGAAGGTCAGCGAGCCGGGGGATTCGATGAACACGGCCTTTGTGTTCGGCTTGAACAGGGCCGCCAGGCCCGCGCCGATGCGCGGATCATAACGCTCTGCTTCGACGCCGGTTTCGCGCAGGCGCTTCTCGCAGAAGCGGGCGGTCGGGCCGTAGGCGCTGTCCGGGAACAGCAGATGGTCGCCGGCCGAAACGCAGGCCGTGATCGCCAGTGCGCAGGCCTGCAGGCCGTTGGAGGCGAGGCGGGCATGGCGAGCGCCTTCGAGCTCGCACAAGGCGGCTTCGAGTTCGCGGTGCACGGTCAGGCCCATCCGGCCATAGGTCGGCTTGGCGCCGTAAAGACCGGCTTCGTCGCGGAAGATCACCGTCGAGGCCCGTTCGACCGGCGGGTTCACCGTGACGCGGCCCAGACGGTCTGCGCGCGTATGGATCAGGCGTGTTTCAGGGGCGGCGTCGTCTTTCTTCACGCCGGGGCTTTCGCGATCGGGCGCGAGGGATCCGACGCCCATTCCGTCCACGAACCATCATAGACCGCGACATCGAAATTGCCGAGCCGGGCGAGCGCCAACGCCGTGATCGCGGCGGTGACGCCCGAGCCGCAGGTGGTCACGGTCGGTGCCGCAGGGTCCTTGAACAGCTTCTTCAGTTCGGCGGCCGGTTTCATCCGGCCTTGCGGGGTAATCAGCTGGCTGCCCGGCAGGTTGACGCTGCCGGGAATGTGGCCGGAGGGCAGGCCTTCGCGCGGCTCCGGCTCGCGGCCGAAAAAGCGCCCGTCCGGGCGGGCATCGATGATCGTGGTCTTGGCAGAGCCAACGAGCGCTTCGAGACCCTTGGCGTCCATCACGAGGTCCGTGCGCACGCGCGGCGTGAAGTGACGTTCGCTGGTGATCGGCGGCATGTCATCCAGCGCGCCGCCGGCCTCCACCCAGGCGTTCAGGCCGCCATCCAGCACCAGAACTTCGGCATGCCCCATCACGCGGAACATCCACCAGGCGCGGGCGCCGGCGAAGAAATTGTTCTGGTCGTAGATGACGATCCGGTTGCCGTCGCCGAGGCCGAGCCGGCGCACGCGCGAGGAAAACTTCACGGCGTCCGGCAGCATGTGCGGCAAGTGCGAGGAGGTATCGGCGATATCGTCGATGTCGAAATGCACGGCCTTCGGGATATGTCCGCGCTGCCAGGCCTGACGGCCGGTTTCGGGCGGGTTGGTGAAGGGCGCAAACCAGGTTGCATCCACGACGCGAAGGTCGGGCGCTTCGATATTGGCCAGCAGCCAGTCGGCGCTGACGAGGGGGTCACCAGTTTCCATGAGCCTATTTCTCCATCCAGGACGGAACGGGCAATCCTTTTCCGCGCAGGAAGTCCGGATTGTACAGTTTTGACTGATAGCGGTTGCCATAGTCGCAGAGGATCGTCACGACCGTGTGGCCAGGGCCGAGGTCTTTCGCGAGGCGGATGGCGCCGGCGACGTTGACGCCGGCCGAGCCGCCGAGGCAGAGGCCCTCCTGCTCGACCAGATCGAACAGAACGGTCAGCGCTTCGTCATCCTGGATCCGGTAGGCTTGGTCGACCTCGATGCCTTCGAGATTGGCCGTGATGCGGCCCTGGCCGATGCCTTCGGTGATCGAGGTGCCCTCAGCTTTCAACTCGCCGTTCTTGTAGTACTCGTAGAGCGCCGCGCCGCCGGGGTCGGCGATGCCGATCTGGATCTTCGCATTCTTTTCCTTCAGCGCGAGCGAGACCCCGCCCAGCGTGCCGCCGGAGCCGACCGCGCAGATGAAGCCGTCGAGCTTGCCGCCGGTCTGCTGCCAGATTTCCTGGCCGGTGGTCGCGTAGTGGGCGCGGCGGTTGGCCTGATTGTCGAACTGGTTGGCCCAGATGGCGCCGTTCGGCTCGCTTTTGGCGAGGTCTTCGGCGAGGCGGCCAGAATAGCGCACGTAATTGTTGGGGTTGGCGTAGGGGGCGGCGTCCACCTCGATCAGCTCGGCGCCGAGCAGGCGGATGGCGTCCTTCTTCTCCTGGCTCTGGGTGCGCGGCATGACGATGACAACGCGGTAGCCCAGCGCCTTGCCGACCAGGGCGAGGCCGATGCCGGTATTGCCGGCCGTGCCCTCGACGATGGTGCCGCCGGGTTTCAGCTGGCCGGCGGCTTCCGCTTCGCGCACGATGCCAAGGGCCGGGCGATCCTTGACCGACTGGCCGGGATTGAGGAACTCGCACTTGCCGAGGATCTCGCACCCCGTGGCCTCCGACGCGCCGTGCAGGCGCAGGAGCGGCGTGTTGCCGATCAGGTCGATGATCGAACTGTGGACGGTCATATGGGGCGTATTCCTGTGTCGAATCCGGGTGTGACGCAGACTTAAGGGGCCGGGACGCCTGCGGCAATCGCGCGGCAGTGTATTTGATCCAACCGCCGGGTTGAGACGTAGTGATACGGAACTGCAAACAGGGCGGCGCGGCGCCTTCCTTCGGGACAGGCCAGCCCCGCCGACACAGGCCCAAACAACGGTGAGGCGACGATGATGATCCTGAGAACCCTTGTATCGCTGGCCTGTCTGGCCGTCGTCGCCACCGGCGCTGCCGCCGCCGATGCGGGAGTCACGCCCGCCGGATTCTCGATTGCGCAATGGCAGCCTCAGGCCGGAGACGTGATCCGCTTCAATGTGCTGCGCGACGGCAAACCCTTCGGCAGCCATTCGGTGGCATTCGGCGCCGGCGCCGATGGCCGTCTGACCGCACGCACAGAGGTCTCGCTGAAGGCAGGGCTCGGCCCCGTGACGCTGTTCCGCTACAAGCTGGATGCGACGGAAACCTGGCTGGCCGGCAAGCTGGTGGATGTGCGCGGTGAGGTCGTGCAGGACGGCGACAAGCGGGCCGTGACGGCGAAGCGTGACGGTGCGGCCCTGCGGGTCAAAGGCAGCGATTTCAGCGGCGTTGCGCCGAAGGACATCATTCCGGCCAGCCACTGGAACTTTGCCCAGACGCAGGCGGACAAGCTGCTGTCGACCGAAGATGGCGAGATCCTGGATGTGAAAATCGCGCGCACGGGCCGTGAGACGATCCGGGCCGCCGGTCAGTCCATCGAGGCAACCCGCTACCGGCTCGATTCCGCGATTGACGTCGATCTCTGGTATGATGACCAGGGACGCTGGGTCAAACTGGCCTTCGAGACGCGCGGCCAGGACATCGAGTACGTGCTGGCCGAAATGTACTGAACCGGCCGGCAAAAACCCGGTGGCCTGAATCATTCGTAAACGCAAAACAGCGAACTGCGCGCCTCTATAAAGCGCGGTATTCACTCTGCAATGGTAGCAGTTATCTCCAACAAGGCTCGATCAACAGGGCTGGAGATTCCTCAGATGGTTCAGACCCTCTTGGCCGAACGTCGTCGTTCGACCGACACATTGTCCAAGGCCGCCGTGATTCCGGAAAAGCACCTTTCCAGTCTCCGCAAGAAGCAGCTGGAATCCTTCAGCAGCATCCTGATCGTGATCGTACTGGCAAATCTGCTCAATGCGGCGGTCATCCTGTTGACGTTCCGCACGTCGATGGTGAGCAACCTCCTTCTGCTCTGGGGGGGGTGCATTGCCCTGTTTTCGATTTTCGTGCTGGGGCAGAAAGTGGTCCAAACCCGCCTGCGCCGCTCCGCGTCACGTGACGCGGAAAAGCAACTTCAACTGATTACGCGCGGCGCAACGCTCAGCGGCTTCCTGTGGGCGATCGCGCCGCTGGCCACGATGGGGTTGGTCGATGCCCAGGGCCAGATGGTGATGGGCATCGTGATGGCCGGCATGATGTTTGCCGGCGCGTTCCTGCTGTCGCGCATCCCCGATGCGGCCCTGTCATTCACAATCCCGGTCGGTATCGGCCTCATCCTGTCGATGCAGTTCCAGCAAGACGCCGCCTACCAGTTCATTTCCGTACTTCTGATCGTTTATCTGTCGATCCTCATTTTTGCCGTGCGCTGGTCCTACAAGCAGTTTGTGGAGCAGCACCTCGGCGAAGCTGCGGTGAACGAGCAATCCGAGTTGATCGGCCTCCTGCTGCGCGACTTCGAGGAAAGCACCTCCGACTGGCTGTGGCAGACCAACGCCGAAGGCACACTGGTGGATATTCCGCTGGTGATCGACACCAGTTCGGACAGTGCCGGCTTCATGACGAAGGGCGCCGCGCTGGAGAGCCTGTTCGTCGCCGATGACGCACGCAAGGTTCTCGAATCGGCGATGATGCGCGAACAGGGTTTCCGCGATATCGTGTTGCAGGTGCGTGACAGGCAGGGCGAAGGCAGCTGGGTGTCGCTGACCGGCAAGCCGATCTTCGAGAACCGTGCATTCTGCGGGTTTCGCGGCGTGGCCGCCGACATCACCCAATCGAAACAGATCGAAGACCGCATGGCGCACATGGCGCACTATGACGGGCTGACCGGACTGCCCAACCGCATCACGCTCCAGGAACATCTTGAGAAGATCGTCCGCAAGCCCCCGGCGCCGCATACGGTTCGGGCGCTGCTCTGGATGGATCTCGACAATTTCAAATGGGTCAACGACACGCTCGGCCACCCGGCCGGCGACGAACTGCTGCGCCAGGTTGCAGGCCGCATCAACGAGATGGTCGAGAACACCGACATGGTTGCCCGTCTCGGCGGCGACGAATTTGCGCTGATCGTTGAACGCCCGGCGGGCGGCGCGCTCGAGGATTTCTTCCACCGCCTGACAGAGCACATGCGTACGCCTTACAACATCTGGGGCTCAACCGCGCATTGCTCGGCCTCGTTCGGTGTGCGCATTTTTGATGCGTACACGACCGATACACGCCAGATCCTCAAGCATGCCGACCTTGCGCTGTATGATGCCAAACGGACCGGCAAGGCGCAGTGGTGCATGTTCACCTCGCAGCTTGAAGTCAATGCCCAGCAACGGGCGCAGACCGAGAACGAGCTGGAGCGCGCCATTGACCAGGACGAACTGCGCGTCTTCTTCCAGCCGCTGGTGGATGCGCGCACACACAAGATGATCGGCGCCGAAACGCTGCTGCGCTGGCAACATCCGACACGCGGCCTTGTCTACCCGGATCAGTTCATCAACCTCGCGGAAGACAATGGCCTGATCACACGGATGGGCGAATGGGTGATCCGCGCGGCCCTCGCAGAAGCGACCCGGCTGCCGGAGCACGTCAAGGTGGCTGTCAACCTGTCGCCGCTGCAGATCCACTCGGCCACACTGATTTCAACCATCGTCAACGCACTCGCGGCCAACAATATCGCGCCCAACCGTTTCGAGCTGGAAATCACCGAATCCGTGTTGATGACCGACACCGAATTCACGCTGAAACGCCTGCACCAGATTCGTGATCTCGGCGTGCGCATCGCGCTGGACGATTTCGGAACCGGCTTTTCCTCGCTGAGCTATCTGCGCTCGTTCCCGTTCGACAAGATCAAGATCGACAAGAGCTTCGTGAAGGATATCGAGTCGCGTCAGGACAGCCGCGCGATCACCGAGGCGACGCTGTATCTCGCCAAGTCGCTCGGCATGCGGTGTACGGCCGAGGGCGTCGAGACGCACTATCAGGCGGATTTCCTACGGGATCACGGCTGCGACGAATTGCAGGGCTACTTCATCAGCCGCGCCCAGCCGCTCGACAATCTCGCCCACATCATCGACGTGCGTCCGCGCGGCCAGAAGCCACTCGCCAATGTCGCCGCACTTTGTGCGGAGATGGATGCAAATGTCCTGATCTTCGCCGACAAGAAAAGCTCGACCGCCGGTTAGGGCGTCGCTTCGTCCGGTTCCGGATCGGCAGGGGCCGGCTCCGGCTTGGGTTTGCGTCCGAACAGGCCGCCCAGCGCATCACGCGCTGCCTTCTCTGCGGCGTCTTCCAGCTGCTCCTCGGTGGATTTCGGTGGCGTCGTCTCCGCGGGTGCCGCCGGGGTTGCGGTGCCGGTGGCCGGCGCCGGGATGCCTGTACCCGTCGCCTTCGGCGGAACGCCCAGCACCGTGCCCAGCACG
>JBGSOU010000087.1:0-2801 GCA_041739025.1 Hyphomonas sp. | reverse complement strand
GCGACGAGGCCGGCGAAATGCGCCATGTCGACCATGAGCCAGGCGCCGACGCTGTCCGCGATCTCGCGGAACCTCGCGAAGTCGATCACACGCGGCACGGCCGACCCGCCGGCTATGATGAGCTTGGGCTGATGCGCCTTGGCCAGATCCGCGACCTGGTCGTAATCGATCCGGTTGTCCTGCTGGCGCACGCCATACTGGATGGCATTGAACCACTTGCCCGACTGGTTGGGGGCCGCGCCATGCGTCAGATGCCCGCCGGAGGCGAGATTCATGCCGAGGATGGTGTCACCCGGCTTGATGAGCGCCTGAAACACGCCCTGATTGGCCTGGCTGCCCGAGTTCGGCTGCACGTTTGCGAAACCGCAGCCGAAGAGTTGCTTGGCGCGGTCGATCGCAAGATTTTCGGCGACGTCCACGTATTGGCAACCGCCATAGTAGCGCTTGCCCGGATAGCCCTCGGCGTATTTGTTCGTCAGCACCGAACCCTGCGCCTCCATCACCGCGCGGCTCACGATGTTCTCCGAGGCGATCAGTTCGATCTCATCGCGCTGGCGCCCGAGTTCATCGGTGATCGCGCCGAAAAGCTCGGGGTCGCGGGTCGCAAGGCTTTCGGTGAAGAAACCGGCGTCACGTTGCGGGGCGTTCATGGGCGTCTCCTGAAGAACAACGGTCGCGGGTTCTTTAGCGCAGCGGTGGGCGGGCGTGAAGGTTGAATCCGACCTCTTTCCCGCCGCGCACGAAACCGCGCTCCCGATCGGAAAGATTCGTCGCCGCTCGCCGCGCCTGCGGAGGCCCGAGGAAGGGGGGTTGCGTTCAGCGGACGGGAATGGATCAATGCGCGCGGCGGAGGGAGCGGAGAGGAAATGCCAAAGATCAGCTTCGTGGCGAGCGATACCGAGATCGCACAATCGGCTTTGCAGCGGTTGATCAGACGCCACGGGACGTGCCCGCTTGAACAAGCCGAAGTGATCGTGGCGCTCGGTGGCGACGGTTTCATGCTTCAGACCCTTCATGCGACCGAACGGATCGACGTGCCGGTCTATGGGATGAACTGCGGCACGATCGGCTTTCTGATGAACGAGTATGATGAGGAGGGGCTGCCGGAGCGTCTGGCGGTCGCCGAGGAGGAGGTGATCAACCCGCTCGCGATGCATGCGGTGGGTGTCGACGGGACGGTGCACGACGCGCTCGCGATCAATGAAGTGTCTCTGCTGCGCGCCGGGCCGCAAGCGGCGAAGCTCCGGATCAGCATCGACGGCAAGGTGCGGATGGAGGAGCTGGTATGCGACGGGGCCCTGGTCTGCACGCCTGCCGGCTCCACCGCCTACAACTACTCCGCCCACGGCCCGATCCTGCCGATCGGCGCGGATGTGCTGGCGCTGACCGCGATGGCGGCGTTTCGGCCCCGTCGCTGGCGCGGGGCGTTGTTGCCGAAAACTGCGGTGGTGCGCTTTGACGTGATCGAGGCGGAAAAGCGCCCGGTGATGGCCGATGCCGACAGCCGGTCGTCGGTGCGCGATGTCGCCAGCGTGGAGGTGAGATCCGAGCCGGGCGTGCGCCACCGCCTGTTGTTTGATCACGGCCATGGGCTGGAAGAGCGGCTGATCGGTGAGCAGTTCGTCTGACCGGGGCAGGGGGGCGCGTGCAGGCCGGGCTCAGACTTTCGCCCAAGCCTCGATCTTGCGGTAGAGGGTCGAGGGCGAGACGTCGAGCACCCGCGCCGTTTTGGGCACCGATCCGCTGTGCCAGTTCAGCGTGGCCTCGATGATCCGGCGTTCCGCCTCGGCGAGGGTCATGCCCAGCAGGCCTTCGACCTCCATCAGGGGCAGGTCTGAATTGGTGGCAGCGCCGCCTTCGGGCTGGCTTGCCAGTTCCCCCGCCAGCCCGGGGGGGAGCATGGCCAGCGTGACCCAGCCCCCCGGATTGAGGACAACCACGTTTCGGATGACGTTCAGCAGTTGGCGGACGTTGCCGGGCCAGGGCAGGCGCGGCAGCAGGTTCTTGACCGCAGGTTCCAGCCCGTGGAAGGCGCGCCCCTCTTCTTCGGCAAAGCGGAACAGGGCGGCCTCGGCGATTTCGATGATGTCTTGCCCACGGTCGCGCAGGGGGGGCATGTGGATCGGCACCACGAAGAGACGATAGTAGAGGTCTTCGCGGAAATGGCCACGGCGGACGGCATCCAGCGGGTCGCGGTTGGTGGCGCAGACGATGCGGACGTTGACCTTGCGGGGGCGGGTCGCGCCCACCGGCTGCACTGTCGAGGTTTGCAGGAACCGCAACAGTTTGGTCTGCAGGGCCGGGGCCATTTCGCAGATTTCGTCGAGAAACAATGTGCCGCCATCGGCGGCGGTGGCCGCGCCCGGTTTATCGGAGATGGCGCCGGTGAAGCTGCCCTTCATGTGGCCAAACACTTCGGATTCCAGCAGATCTTGCGGGATTGCGCCGCAGTTCAGCGCGATGAAGGGGCCCGAGGCGCGGGCGGAATTTGCGTGCACGGCAAGGGCGCAAAGCTCTTTTCCGGTGCCGCTTTCGCCGGTGATGAACACCGTCGCCATCGAGCGGGCCACCGATCCGATCATCTGGTGGATGCGGTCCATCACCTCGGACGAGCCGATGAAGGACGACGATTCGGGCGGTGCTGCACCGTCTTCGGCGGCCGGGGGTGCCGCAGAGGGGGCGCGGCGCGGCTCTCGTTCGGCCAGGGCGTTCTGGACGGCACCGAGAAAGCGGTTTTCGTCGAAGGGTTTGACGAGAAAGTCGTGCGCCCCTGCGCGCATCGCCTCGACCGCGCGGTTGAC